>NZ_MNQN01000094.1:0-2681 GCF_001915455.1 Bacteroides sp. 43_46
CTAAAGATACAAAATCTTTAGGTAATAACAAAGCCCCAGCTTGTGAAAGTTGGGGCTTTGTGCTTAAAAAAAAGAAGGTGCGCATTTTGACACACCTCCATGAAAAGCAATAATACCATCACTGTAATCACCATGTCCTAAAGTAATATTCATAGGAGTTGGAACACTTCCCCAATAAACCAACATTGAAATGCCTAACAAAAGTACCGGAGTAAATATCAAAGAACCAACTATATATTTATCTCTACTCAAAATTTTCCGTTCTTCCTTCGGAAATAAATCGGAAACTTGCTCAGACAAGCAAAGATAAACAAGCCAAACAATCCCAAAAATCAAAGCCTTTAGAATTTGCGGCAGACTGCCCCAACCATAATCACCGTAATCTCCACCTAATAATAGTAATAGATTAGAGAGAAAAATAATAATGAGATAACTTTTACCCAAAAAGACCGCATTCAACCGCTTATTCAAAAAAGCCAATATCGTATAAAGAGCCAATCCTCCAATCCCCAAAACATAAACAATATCAATTAATGCCACAAGATAGATAAAAAAGTCTCCCACTCCTATGTCATAAGCATCTAAAGAAAAATCTGCAATTGAAGTAACAACTGTTATTGCCGCACCAAGACCTACAACAAAAAGAAAAAATGAGAGCCAGCCACTAACCTGTCTGTCTTTTTGTGGTGTTAAAGGAGTAATATTTTGTGTATCCATAGTAAAATACGCTGCCAATTTAATTACCAATATACATCAGCCCAACCGGCAGCGGAATACCATTCTACCGACTGACGATAATATGCATCTTGCTTTACATCATTCCCCCGTAATATATAAGTAGAAAGTCCTTCAAAACCGTTCATTGAAACCATTTCCCCATACCCCGAAGGATAGGTACAATAATTATTATCCGTAGTATTCTTCCAAACAACAGCGTTTTGGTATGCATGGGCATAGTTATCAAATGCTTGTTGGTTTTCTTGGATTTTTTTCATCAATCCCATTAAATCATGATAGTTCTTACTGCGCAAAGGATCATAGCACAAAATCCCCGTAATATCTATATTAGCTCTTTGCTGCATTGAAGCAGCTGTCTGCAAAACCCCTTTAGTGGCAGTAGCCAATGCCGGAAGCTCACTACTCTTAACAACCGAAACAGAGACTCCACCCGTCCAGTTTTCGTTAGAAATCCCTATGCCATTATTATATTTTTCAGCATAAACTGTATAATAGCTCTCTGCAATATTAATTTCCGGTTTATCTTGTGAGAATAATGCGGGAACCACTGCTTCATACGGAGCACCCGGTCCCGGTATTTCCGTAGGAGAACCTATAAAATAATCAGTACGGTCACGTAATTGATAAATCACTTCAACAGACTGCATATAACAAGCATCAAACAGCATAAAATCAAAATGAGGAGCAACAGACAATGCCTCGTGCAAATCCGAAATATTCATTCGATAATCTCCATCGCTTGTATCCTGTCCCCACCAACGAGTTGAGGGGTTCTGATAATGCAGCCACCCATCGCCATGAGACCAAAAAACAATTCCATAACTCTTAGCCGGATAATTAGAGAAGGCCGTTCTAAAAACATCCTTCATCACGTCAAGACTAACCGAATTGTGTTTATCATAACTCATTACAGTTTCCTGTTTCACCTCGCCTTTTCCATTTTTTATCAGACGAATCAGCTTGGCAGTCTTCTTATAACCAGCAAAATAAACCAACAGGTTGTTTGTTGTCCCCTCCGTGCCTTTCATTCCTTCTATCATTTCCGACACATCCTTTGAATCAAAGTCAGACTGACCGAGGCTATTATTACCTGCAATATAAACCAATACTGTACGTGCACCATAAGAGGGTGTTATATCTTCATCTTCACAGGCTGCCAATAATGCTATCAAGCATACAAAAAGGGAAAGTATTTTAATCTTTTTCATTAGTTTTAAGTTTATTACAAAGGACAAATATAAAAAAATAAGAGATGCAAACCACATCTCTTATCCATATTAACAATTCAATTATTATTCTTCCGGTTTCGTAAAACGGAACTTATCAGCTTCAATCCGCGTTACTGTCATATTCCTACTCTTTTTATATTTATTGAGGATTTTCGTTGCTTCCTTCTCTAATTTACTTTTGTTCTCCGAGAAGTAAATCATACATGTACTATTTTGCTGTAACAGATTGTCCTCCAGATAATTTTTCAACTGATAGCTATACAATTCACGATGAGCCAGAAAACCTTCCTTACTGAGACTCACACTATCCAAGATCTGAATTTCTGTGAAATATACAACAGTATCTGTAAACGAAGCAGAAATCCCAAAAGCATAAACAGGTTTAGAGTGATCTTTTTTCAAAGAAAAAGCCGAGCACATGGTAAACACAAGTGCAATTGCAAATAGTATTTTTACGTATTTCATATCATATAAATTTTATTGTGGCAAAGGTAAGAAAAAAGAGGAGATTACCTCCATTTATCTCAAATAAATAGTATTTCTTAGTCATAGAAATAACGGACGGGAAACTAAATAAAAAGTCGCATAAGTACATTCTTCTATATGAAAAGTGCGACTTATGCGACTCAAATTCTTTTTTCTTTCAGAAACTGATATTCCTTACTTATCCCAAGTAAGATTTGAGCAATTTACTACGATTACTTTGTCTAAGTC
>NZ_MNQN01000095.1:0-6275 GCF_001915455.1 Bacteroides sp. 43_46
TTCTTCTGACCAGATTTTTAAACATATCATACTTTTCCCGACTCATTTGGTACCTTTTACATGGTCGGACGGGACTGCTGCAGTTTGTGATACAGATGCGGATGGACGTTATAATCCTTATAATTTACTTAATTATTCCGGTTATTCTAAAAAATGGTCTGTAGCAATGCAAACTAAGGCAACTTTGAGACAAAAACTCGACTTCATAACGAAAGGACTGTCTGTTCAAGGTAGTATAAGTTTTGATGCAGATTTCAGTTCTACTTTAAAACGTTCGGCGAGTCCGGATAAATATACTGTTACCGGTAGAGATGAAAACGGTTTACTTATCAAAAAACTATTTTCAGAAGGTAGTCCGCTTGGGGAAGCTTCTGTTAGCACAAGCAGTGGTACTAAAAAATTATATATTGAAGCGCAGTTGAACTACGAACGTACTTTTGCCAAGAAACACGCTGTTACAGGAACTTTTGTATACAATCAAAAGGAAACTCAATACCAAGGTTCTAGAAAATCTTCTGGAGCGGAAGAAGTAGGCGGGTTAAAACTGTTGCCTTATCGTAAACAGAATATTGTAATGCGTGGTACTTATGCTTATGATAATCGTTATGTATTAGAAGCTAGTTTTGGTGCAACGGGTAGTGAAAACTTCGCTCCTGGTAATCGTTGGGGTATTTTCCCGGCAGTAGGTGCCGCTTGGAATGTACATGCTGAGAAATTTATGCAAAAGGAGAATATCTTGGATATTCTTAGCAAATTACGTTTGAGAGCTTCTTACGGTCTTACAGGAAATGATAATACAGGAAGTGACCGTTTTGTATATAGAGAACTATTGACTGATAGCGGTAGTCAAAATGTCGGCTTGAATCCCGGTACTAATGGTGGTCCTACTAATGATATGGGAAGAATTTATGAAAACACATTTGCTGCTCCATATATTAGTTGGGAAATAGAGAAGAAAAGCAATTTCGGTATTGACATGGGATTATTCCGTGGTCGTGTTGATATTACTGCTGATTATTTTCATAATCGACGGGAAGATATTTTGATTCAGCGTGTAACTATTCCTACGGCTACTGGTTTCCGTCAAAATCCATGGCAGAATTTTGGTGTCACGACTAATGAAGGTTTTGATGCTAGTATTACAGTTAAACATAATATCGGAAAAGACTGGGTGCTTTCAGCCAGAGGTAATGTAACATACGCTGTTAACAAGATTATAGAAAAGGATGAGATTCCACAGGCTTATCCATGGCTTGCTCAAACTGGTACTTCTATCGGGACAAATAAAATATATGTAGCGGAAGGATTATTTACCAATCAGGATTTTATTATTACTGAAAAATCAGATGGTAGCTATAATTATAAATTAAAAGATGGAATTGCTACTTATGCTGCTGATGTGAAGCCTGGTGATATTAAATATAAAGACTTGAATGGTGATGGTACTATTGACGATAATGACCAGACTTATTATAGCGGCATTTATCCAAATAATCCGCAACTTGTTTATGGCTTCGGACTGAATGTACAATATAAAGGTATTTATGCTGGTGTATTTTTCCAGGGAGTAGGTAAAACATCCGTTAACTTGAAAGCTAACACTAGTTATTTTGTCCCATTTGCTAATGGAAAAGACCAGTCTTCTGCACGTGTACAGGCTGCCGACCATTGGACTGCAAGTGATCCCAATAATATGAACGTTTTATATCCTCGTTTACACACCAATGAGTATAGTAATAATACGCTGAATAGTACATGGTGGTACAGAGATGGGAGTTTTCTCCGTCTGAAAAATGTCGAATTGGGTTATCAGTTTGATAAAAAATTGGTGCAGAGATGGAAAATGCAGAACCTCCGTATTTATGTGCAGGGAAGTAATCTTGCTGTGTGGGATCACGTTAAAATGTGGGATCCGGAAATTGGAAACAGCGGTGCAAGATATCCGATTAACGCGACCTGGACTTTCGGTCTTGATGTGACTTTTTAACCAATAATCAATTATAAGAATAATTAATTATGAATATTATAAAAACAGTATGTACAGCAACTGTCGTATTAATGACAGGTATGTTGACCTCTTGCTCAGATTATTTGGATGTTTCTAAAGAACTTGCTCAAAATCTAGACAAGGAAGAAGTTTTTTCCAAAGCTAAATATATTAAACAATGGTATGGAGAAATCTATCAAACTTGTCCGAACTATTCGGAAGCGGGTTTGGATGTACAAAATTCAAATGGAACCGTTAATGCGCAAGCTATCTATTCAGGAGAAATCGTTTGTGCTCATCCTAATGTGTTGAAATTTGGACAGAATACTTTTACTCCTAGTAGTACCACTCACAACCGTTGGTGGAATTGCTATAAACAAATTCGCCAGGCAATGATCTTTTTGGATATGGCACCTGAAAGCATAGGTGATCCGAAGAGATGCGTCGTTATAAGGCGGATGTTACTTATCTGCTTGCTTACAACTATTTCTTGTTATTTGAATTCTATGGTCCTACACCTATTATTCCCGAGACTGCTGATCCTTCGGATGAGAACCTTGATTATGCACGTGCATCTGTTGACGAAATGGTAGGACATATTGATCAGTTATTAGAATCTGTTATAAATGGTGAATATAAAGATGATCTGCCTGAAACGATAAAAACTGGAACAGGGGATGATACTAGTCATGACAATAGTATGTACAATCTTCGTGAAATCCTGCGTCCTACAAAAGCGGCTGCTTTAGCATTACGTGCACGTTTGTGGGTATATGCAGCTTCTCCTCTGTTTAATGGAGGCTATAAAGAAGCGTTGAGTTTGACAAATCATGATGGAAAGCGTCTTTTCCCCGATCGTGATGATAACAAATGGCAAACTGCCAAGACGCATCTTGAAGCTTTGTTGAGATTTGCCGAAGCACATGGTATGGATCTTTATTATTCCAAAGAGAGAGATCCTCATACATCAATATATGAATTGTTCCAATATTATAACGATGAGATTCTTTGGGCTAACGGAAATAACGATTATAATGATGGCGTCACTGCTAAAATGGAAGCTCGCACAATCCCCGGAGATATTCCTAGTGCTATGGGTAATGTCGGTTTTTATCAGAATATTGTCGATTTGTTCTTTACGGATAGTGGATTGGATATCAGTGAAGACCCTGATTATAATGAAAACGGATTCACAAATTGGGTAAATGTTTGTAATAATAAACAACATGTAGACAAGCACATCTTCAATATGTATGTTAATCGCGAGCCTCGTTTTTATGCTGATGTTACATACGAAGGAAAGAGCTGGCATATACAAAGAAGCAGTTACTCAGATTGGGGAGCTTATTTTAGTAAAGGTGGTGCAGGCTATAGAGATAACACTATGCATGCACGTGCAGGCTATTTACTTTATAAGTTTAATAACCGTACATTACTGAAAGAAGGATCGAATCCTACGGACTGGGGACGTCCTTGGATCTATTTCCGTTTAGCAGATTTCTACTTGTACTATGCAGAAGTATGTAATGAGATAAATCCGAACGATGAAAATATAATTAAGTATCTGGATTTAGTACGTGAACGTGCTGGTATTCCTGGGTATAAGGAACTGGCTACGAAGTCTGCACCTTATGGGAAGAATATTATAGGAAATCAGGATTTACAGCGTGAAGCTATCTATCGTGAACGTATTATTGAAATGTTGGGAGAAGGAAACTATTATTTTGACATGCATAGATGGATGCGTGCTGGATGGTCACAAGATGAGGCTACCGGTGAATGGATCAAAGATAATGAGGATAAATTGTTAATACGTTATGGTATGGACATCAATAAAGCAGCAGTAAAAACATACAATAGTGCTAAAAACACTGCAATTGAATTTTATGATAAAATTGGTGAAGATTCATACTACAACCGTATTGTGGTAGATAGATATCCATGGTCAAAAGCTATGTTGCTTTATCCTGTACCTTACAATGAAATGCAGAAGAGTAAATTGACGGTTCAAAATCCGTTATGGAATTAATCGTATGACAGTTTGATAAACAAAGGCAGAGACCGGGCTCTTTTGTTCCGACTTTGCCTTTGCTTTACATGTTATTCATACTGGACTACCTTAAATATAAACTCTTGCATAAAATAAGTTAACGTAAAATATCGAAATGAGGTCATGAAAAATACAAAAATACCTATCATAAAAGGCCATTGGTGTAAGTTGAAGGTAATCTTATTATCTTTGCTTTATCCTTGTTTAGGCTATTCATGTAGTGACAGTGCAAGTTCGGCTATTCCTGATGATTGGATTACAATTTCTACAGAGTCCGTGAGTTTTCCTTATGAGGGAGGGACAGAAAAACGTGAGTTCGTATTGGGGCAAGGATTGGACATAAACCAGATAGCATCAACTTTAAGTAATAAGGGAGAAGATTGGCTGACCGCCCTTGTTGAAAATGGTAAAATGACGATTGTATGCGAACGTTCTTTTGCAGAGAGAGTCAGAAGTTCTGTATTGACATTGATGTATGATGACAATCATAAATGTAATATCACAATTTCTCAAGAAGCAGCTCCTAGTTCTGCTGACAAATTAATAAAAGTAATTGGCGGCGAGGCCACTTCTGAGGAAACGCAAGGTAAAGATACAGACCAGAATCCGTTGACCTTAAAGATGTCCTATGATGGAAATAAGAAAACATATTTTAATTCCGCGTTTGGGCAGGTCTCATATCCATTTTCTATCAGATATGAACTGGAGAAGGGGCATACACTGAATAGTATCGTTTATACTCCACGTACTGACTCCGGAAACAAATGGGGCTCATTCGATCAATTTACAGTGGAAGTTTCGACAGCCGATAAACCGGATGATTTTGTGAAAATAGGTGATTATGCAAGAGGTAATGGGGTGCATACGCCATTTACCATAAAGTTGTCATCACCTGTGGAAGATGCTAAATTTCCTATGAGGATAGAGTAAGCTGTGCTGAGATGGAATTTTATGAAGCTAGTAGTAATAAATTTGATCCAGCTACAATTTTTGCTGATAATATGGGTTTACAGCTTAAAGCTGGCGTGACAGAAAAGCAGATTAAGCAAATCCCTAATGAATATTTGAAAGAATTGGGACTTGCTTTGCTGATTAAGCAAATCCCTAATGAATATTTGAAAGAATTGGGACTTGCTTTGCTGAGTGGAAACTATGAGTCTGCTTATCGACTGGCGGATTATCGTCCTTATCAGAATCCTGCAGTAATGGCTACAAGGAATAAGACATCCAAATATAGCTTGAGAGATAATCCGACTGGAATTTATGCAAAAGCTGATGAAACTTTGGCTGTATTTGTCGGTGACATTTATGAAGGTGGTAAAGTTTCAATGCTTATTCAAGATCTGAACGGCGGTTACAACAATTCGAAAACCTATGAGTTATCAGAAGGATATAATGAGATAACAGTAGAGGTAGGCGGTTTGATTTATATTTTGAATCATGTAAATGATGACATTCCTCTCCGGCTTGAAGATGCTGATAATGACCAGAAAAGGAATATTGAAGGAATATTGAGGCAAAGACGGTAAAAGTGCATTTTGCGAATGGAAAAGTAAACGGTTATTTTGATATTCAGAAAAACAAGGAAAGTGATTGGGCTCAGATTCGCGACAATGCAAAGTATCAGGAAATAGATATCTTGGGAGAATACTCACATTTGACGTGGAGAATATCTGACTTCAAAAAGTACAATACAGAGATAACGAAGACTATTGAAAATTTGGATCGTCTGGTATATTTGGAGGAAGAGTTTATGGGACTTGTTAAATATGGTAAGATGTTCAATAACCGGATGCATTTTTCTATTGACTACAAGGCAAAGAGCCCGAACGCATCAGATTATCGTACAGTTTATAATGCTAGTGATTACTATGCGGAACCGTTCTGTAAACCAGAAAATTTTCCTACTCGTTGTTGGGGACCTGCGCATGAAGTAGGTCATTGCAATCAGACACGTCCGGGGTTGAAATGGGCCGGTTTGACTGAAGTTACCAATAACATTATGTCGCTTTTTATACAGACATCATTCGGTCGTCCTTGCAAGTTGTTGGTTGACGGATGTACGTTGAAAGATGAGAACGATCAGACATTGGGAACGTATAATAATATTTATCAAGGCGCTACATCATTGATAGTGGATGGTAAACGTCCTCATTGTCTTCCTGGTATTGCAAATATTACTCGTGAAACTCAACTTGTACCATTTTGGCAGCTCAAACTGTACATGATAGATGTATT
>NZ_MNQN01000001.1:0-2839 GCF_001915455.1 Bacteroides sp. 43_46
CAACTAAAGAAACTTTTTTATATACAACCGAGGCGATTTCTGATATGAAAATAACTAATTATCATTATCCTAACCGCTTTAAAATTCCTAAATATAATGTTATCCATTTGTTGAATCAAGTTTTGAAGTGTAAAATGGATTTGAATCAAGGTATATATATTCCAACTGCATTAAATAACTCAATTGATTCATTGGTATATCCATATTCTGTTTATTTGGGTATGGTTGGGGAACTAATGGATAATGATACTATTGAAACTAAAACATTAGCGAATTTGATGATGAAATTGGAGAATCCTTATTATTTAGAATTGTTTAAAAATGAGTTTATTACTGCTAAAAAAGTTTTGAATCCAAATTTTAAAATAGATGATGAACCTAATATTAGAGTAAATAGTGAGGTAGTCTCTCTTTCAGATTGTGCAGTTAGTGAAGATAATGTTTTTGTGATCTCTATTTATAATGATGGGAAATATCCTTTAAAGGTGTCTAGGATTTTTACAAGTTGCTCTTGCTTGAATCTATTAGACCACACTGATGAATTTGTTGTTTCTCCTAATGATTCGGCAATGGTTAGTTTTAATTTTAAGTCGGAAGAGTCTGGAGAAGTAATTAGAGATGTTTTTATAACTTCTAATGCGATAAATAAGCCTATTCTGTATGTGAAAATATTAGCCAGTATATATTGATTATTAATTTAAAAGAACCAAAGATGATGAAGAACTTAATTTTTATTGTATTTAGTATTGCTTTGCTTACGCAAAGTTGTTCGCAAAGTGATGATTTTATAGATAAACAGTCTGTTTTTGAAGAAGAAATTGTAGAGGAGGAAATTGATTTTCCTAAACAGGTTGAGGCTTATGGGAAAGCTGTGGCTAAAGAAATTGAAATTACGGTAGCGAAACTGAATGATTTAAATATGGATTATTCGGAAGTCGTTGATTTTAAGGATTTTCGTAAGAAATTTTATGAAGATTGGTATAATGCAAGTCCTACAATGGCAAGAAGTCGTGCTACCGGAAAGATTCAGTCAATTGAGATGATGAGTGCGACTGAATTTATGGAAAGGTATAATTCGTTGACGGATATTCAGCTGGAGTTTATTCACAAAATTATTGGTGAGTGTGAGAAAAGTAGATCTTCTCAAGACTTATTGGCTAGGTTGGTCGCTCTAAATAAAGAAATTCATGCACAAGTCCCAGAAATAGAACAAGAAAGATTGTTGAATGTTATTGCTGTGTTATACTATGGAGGACAAAAAATAGTTTATCTTGAGCACCAAGGTTTAATGTTAAGGACTCCATATAATAATATAAAATTATCGAAGGTTAAAACAAGAGGACCTGAGGATGGAGGAAATATAGGAGAATGGTGTCGCAAAATTACAGCGACAGTTTGGACGATTGCTATTGGTGAACCGACGCCTTTCGGCGAAATTGTGGCCTCTGTTGCTACTGTTTTTACTGCGGCAGGATTCATTTATGAGGTTATTTTGTGTAAAGAAAATGAGGGAAACAGCGATATGGATTTTTGCATGGAAAAGTACGTGGGCTGTACGGGTACTAGTTATGGTGACCCTAATACTGGAGGGTGGGGATATACAATGTGTCAACGATGTTTTGACTATTGTGTAGCACAAGGTGTTTGGAGTTGCCCTCGTCCAATATAACAAGAAATAGTAGGTTATGATAGGATTTGAAATATATATTAACGATGAGAAGCCTATAATAATGGCTTCAGATCATGTTGTATCTGTAATACTCGGGTATGGTTATCCTTTGGGTTCTACTATTAGTTTGATCGGTCGTGATTGTTCTAACGATCTTACTTGGCTTAAAGGTAAGCCGGAGATTGGTGATAAGATAATAATAAAAGTTATTGAAACAGATGAGGTGTCACCATGTAAAAAGACGAAATGTGACAGGGAATGGATGATACAACAGTATGAACAACTCAAAATTAAACTTCAAGAGAAAGGACTTATATAGGATGAAAGGAATTATTGTAAAATATAAAGATATAGTATGCAAAGCTGGTATTCCTCACTGCGGGACACTTTTCACCGCTGACATTACTTGGCATAGTGGCGCATATTGGAGTGTTGGAGGTTTGAAAATGCCTGAAGAAGTACACTTTATATGGAATGGCAGCATATTAGAGGTGGGAGATGTAATAGAAGTGGAAGTAGCCGAATTTGATGAGGCTTCAACACCTGTTTCAGAAGAAAAACACAGTTCTCTGATAGAAAAGATGTCGGAGAGAGTAGAGGATTATTCAAAAGATTTAGAACTTTATTATCAGTTGAAAAAAATATTGGAGGATGAGAATTTGATAGAAGTGGTTGATGATTGATTTGGACGTTTTCTTCAAAAGGAATTAAAATAATAACTTTTGTAAAGTACCTGCCAATCGTATAAATGTGTCAATAATAGTCAAACTCCCACCCATGATGATATAATAGAACCACATTCTTTTATTAGAGTATGGTTCTTGTGGAAATATCCTTATTGCTCCTATTACAAGTGTTATACGTGCGAGAAGTTCAAAGAAGATAATATTTGCATAAAAAATAGTTTATCTAGTTAGGTCTTGATTTAATGCATATTTGTAATGTTACAATATAGGGTTATCTAATCTTTTCTGTGATTATTGAAAGGGATGTAACACTTACTTGTATAAGATTTATTTTCAGTTTATCTTTGACAAAACTTTGATATACCTCTGAATATGAGAAAAAGATTTGAAGAATCGTTTCTATTTTTTTTATTTACTATAATTATTTGCTTGCTTTTATTTAATTGCAATGAGCATATATACAAGATATATAGTAATCAGTCGT
>NZ_MNQN01000001.1:2990-5495 GCF_001915455.1 Bacteroides sp. 43_46
TTTCTTCAAATGCTTGGTATATGAAATGGCTTTGTCCTCTATCACTACCTTTGACATGTGTGTTTTCAGATACTGGGACACTCATTGATTTAATTCCTGGAGCAACTAAAGAAACTTTTTTATATACAACCGAGGCGATTTCTGATATGAAAATAACTAATTATCATTATCCTAACCGCTTTAAAATTCCTAAATATAATGAAGTTTTGAAGTGTAAAATGGATTTGAATCGTGGTATGTGCGAGTCAGCAAAGTAGTAATACAAGTTATTGTAATAGAAAATATAATGAATGTATGGAGGGGAAAGAACATAGTGGACTAAATTCTGGTGGTTGGGGGTATTCCGAATGTAGGCGCTGTCATGAATACTGTTTAGCCCAAGGAGGAATATGGGATTGTCCTCGTCCTCACTAAAAAAAATTATGATAGGATTTGAAATAAGAATTAATAACCGGGAGCCTGTGATTATTACATCCTATGATGTAGCGTTTGTAATGGTGAACTGTAACTATTCATTTGACGATAACATTTATATAGGAGGGACAGACACTTTGAGCAGGCTTGTTTGGGTCGATGAGAACTTAAAAATAGGCGATAAGGTTGTAATAAAAGTAGTTGAAATATCAAAAGTGTCTCCTCCTATGAAAGTAATCTATGATAAAGATAAAATGAAAATAAAATATGAACAACTAAAAGTTGAACTTAAAGTAAAAGGGCTTATATAATTTGTATGAAAGGACTTATTGTAAAATCTAAAGATAAAACATGCAAGGCGGGCATTCCTCAGTGTGGAGTAGGGATCGTTGCTAATATTACTTGGCATAGTGGTCTGACTTGGACTCTTAGTGGTTTAAAAATGCCTGAAGAAATACATTTGGTATGGAACGGAGGTATGTTGGAAATAGGAGATGTAGTAGAAGTGGAAATTGCAGAGTTTGATGAAGCCTCAACTCCTGTTGCGGAAGATAAACACTGTTGCTTAATGGAAGAACAATCAGATAGTGTAGATGAATCGAAAGATTTAGAACATAAATTAAATCTTTATTATCGGTTGAAAAAAATATTGGAGGATGAGAATTTGATAGAAGTGGTTGATGATTGATTTTGATCGTTTTTGGTCAAAAGGTGATAGAAGCGTTTGTAAAATACAAAGATGATCTTTTAGAATAATTTGTTTTTGTAGCTGAGTTACACATCGTTTGATTCAGCTACATTACATACTATAAAACCTTTGAAATATGAAATTATATTTTATTCTTTTGTCATTCCTTTTTGTAGGTGTTTGTCATGCTCAAAAGGTAACTCGTATTAATAGTAATAAGATTGCCGTAGAAGGCGACACGATTATATATTTTGATGCAGAGCAAAGACCTATAACAGAACAGGCGCATTCCGACTCTTTAGAAACGGGTAAATACATCATTTCTATCAAGGGAACGGATGAAATAACGGAAATTCACTTAACTTATAAGCATCCTAAACTTGAGACTTTAATTGGTAAGACGCTTCCTCAGATCAAATTAACTGATATGAGTAGAAAATCCGTTAAAATGGATGAATCCGATATTACAGTTATATGTTTTTGGAATAGGCATTGTCGTCCTTGTATACGGGAACTTACAGCTTTAAATATACTAGCCGAGGATTATCCGAATATTCGGTTTATAGCGCTAACGCCTGATTCTAATGGAGAAGTGAAGAGATTAATGGGTAGATTACAACTGAAGTGGGAAAACATAACTGTTGTTCCCGATTACAGAGACGAATTTGATGATACATTACATATTTATGTGTATCCATCAAATGTTATTATTGATAAAAACAGAGTTATTCAAGGGGCAACTGTTGGCGGGGATACACGGCAATTGTTGCGGTCATTGGAAAGATTGAGTGGAACTTTTAAAAAATGATTGTTGGGAATAGGTAAAATGATAAGAACATCTCATTATTTGTTTGCTGCATTGTGCTTAGGTAGTCTTTTTGCCTGTTCACGACAATTTACGGACTCGTACATTGTTCCTAAATGGTGCTTTACTGTGTTCATGCTATTTATAGTATTAGCATATGAAGCTGTAAACATATTATTTTACAGGCAGAATGAACAGAAAGATACGAGGATATTTGTATATGGTTTTATCATTGTTATTTCTTGCTTTTTGCAGGCAATGTTCGGGGTAGTTCAGATTCTCGGTTTCTTTCAGATATCTACTACTTTGTGGGTTATGGGGAGTTTTGACAATCCTGCAGGCTTTGCGGCATGTCTCTGTGCTGGTTTTCCTTTTGTAGGATTCTTATTGTCAGATAGTAATAAATATATCCGGTATGTAGGAGGATTGATAGGATTTGTAATTGTAATAGCTGTGATTTTATCGCAATCAAGAGCTGGCATTATGAGTATTGCTTTCATTTGAGGCTCGCTATATGGATTATCAAGCTGATTATTTCCGACAATATGGACTGAATCGTTATTCCATGTTAGCTGATAATGTGAAACATCCTTTTAAT
>NZ_MNQN01000002.1:0-2637 GCF_001915455.1 Bacteroides sp. 43_46
ATCCCGCTTCCGACTGAAATCAATGCTGTCCGTATAGTACGCCTGTAAAGCAGGAGGAAGAAGCATTCTGCAAAAAGTGGACTTCCGGTATGCCTGCGGGCCAATCAGCAAAGGCGAAGTACTGTTCGCATGTCTTTTATCCATCCCCATCCAATGGGCAGTCATGCTCAGGAACCATCGCCGGAACAACGGTGCCCAGTGCGGATTATCACAGGGAACGCGGTTAGCCAGTTCCAGAATCCGGTCTTTACCATCCCAGCGAGGCAAGTGGTACAAAAAATCCTCCACAGGATGATAGATAGGCACATGGTCGGAATCCAGATAACGGATGACATCCCTGTCCCACATTTTCACTCCTTCACACATGGCGTTCATCGTAATACTCGCCAATACCCGCTTGTCTACCGGGCGAAAATAGAAGTTGAAACTATGCCGTTCGCGATATTCCACCTCCGTGGTCAACGCATTGTATCGGAATTCATAACGACGCTTCATAAATTCATCCATCTGCATGGCGAAAAGCTGTTCGGCCGTCAAACTGCTCTTCTTTCCGAATCCTTTGGCAGTCCGGTATACACTTTTCACCGTTTCGCGAATCAGCAACTCGTCCGAAGGGAGCCTGTAATGCGCCTTCGTCCACCGCACAGTATCTTCTTCGGGAATACCCGCCCGGAAGCAATGCTCCGCCAGACACACCAGCAACGGTTGTATATCGTCTCCCTCCCGATATCCGTCCAGTTCCTCAAGTGCCCTGTTGAATGCAGCGGAGAAAAGCACCGACAACGCTTCATAGTTCTCATATCCGGGCACCATTCGTTGCAAAGGAGAATCGGTTTCCCGCGTTCGCCTGATGAAAGCCGTTTCGGAGGGAAGGCTGACGGGCTGCTTCATGTAAATGGGCATCGCTTCCGGATTGAAATAAAGTTCGGGATCGTACGTCAACCGACAATATTGTTCGAGCAACGGTTCTTTCAGTTCAATATCAAAAGGCAGTTGCGGCTGATAATATTTCACGGCCGTCTGATAAGCATGCGCATGAAAAAGCTCTACCTGCTCGCGTGAGACCGGCAAGCGATCGTCCGGATAAGTGAACCGTACCCATATTTTGACTGATTTACCGGAGGAGCCTGTGAAAGCGAGGAACGTTTGCGGAAACTCTTTGACTAATTCCTTTATCTCGTCGGCTTCCGTCCTTCCCGAAAGATGATTGACTTCCATCATCACTATGCCGTTATATTCGTTCAAAGTCATCACTCCTTCTTTACGGACAAAAGCTGCGGCAGGAATCACTTTGGGAACCTTACGCACCCCTTCAATCGAATTTCCCGGAAGAGTATATCTCAAAGCTTCCCTCATTTTGGAGACAGGTTGCGCCTTGACTTCCGTTTTCATCTGCTCCAGAAGGAGTTCTATTTTCAACGTCCGTAAGGTATTTACCTTGCCATCGTCTCTGACTAATGTTATTTTCATCTTTTTTTATTATTCATTCTAGTAAAAGGGAAAGCTGCACTATAACTATACAAAGATACAACAAGCACTTCGTCCAAACAAATTTCCGTATCTTTATTTGCCACATCATACGGCTTTATTTTACAGAAATAATACTTACTAAATTTGCAAATAAAGCCGGGATAATGTATCTTTGCAGGCAGTAAGACTTCAGCCCGCATACGTGTGCCGTACAGCCCATGTATGCGGGCTGTGCAGTTTACATTCGCGGGCTGTACAGCCCACAAATGTGTGCCCGAAAAAGGCAGCTGCTCCAAGCTGATTATTCAGGCAGCAGAGGTAGGTTATCTTACTGCAAAACAAGCATTAGAGCGCCTTTGAAAAGGCATTTCACCCACATTAACCAATAAAAGAAAAGAGATGTACGCAAAGTATGATTTTCGCAAAAAGCCGTCTTCAAAAGAAGATGAAGATAAACAGCCGTTGTATCCCCGCATCGTATCGAACGGGACTATCGACTTTCAACGCATTGTAAAAGAGATCGCCCAGGCTTCCAGTTTTACCCCGGCAGACATCGAAGGAGTTCAGCTGGCTATTGAAAATAAAATATCTGAATATTTAATCAGTGGTTATCACGTTCAATTGGGCGACCTCGGATATTTTTCAGCCAAGTTGAAAGCACGTCCGGTAATGGATGCCAAAGAGATACATGCGCAGTCCATCTATTTCGACAATGTAAATTTTCGTCCTTCATCTTCTTTCCGAAAGAAGGTTCGCGGATTTGTAGAAAAAGCGAAGTCGGGATTTGCACATTCTGCCGAAATTCCGGTGGAAGAACGTCGTCGCAGGTTGGAGAGATTTCTGGATGAACGTCCGATGATACGACGCAAGGAATATACGCAACTGACGGGACTCCTGAAGAACAAAGCGCTGAATGAGTTGAACGGTTGGGTGAAAGAAGGGGTACTCGACACCATTGGAAGCGGCAGCCATATAATTTATGTGCGGGCAAATACTGGGAAAGATTAAGCAATAAAAGCAGTAAAACAGGAATGACAGATGCTCATTTTTCATGAAGAAAGTATGATAGATACCGGAGTTCGGAATGATCTATCATACTTATTTATCAGGATACCAGCATATTAGCAAAAAGGATGAGAGTCATGAAAGTTATTTTTTGCCTTAAGA
>NZ_MNQN01000003.1:0-5905 GCF_001915455.1 Bacteroides sp. 43_46
ATAACTCCATCTTGTTCTATTGCAGATTGCTTTGCCATATTATATTGCTTTATCTCCTAAAACTTCTTCTATGAATTTGAATGAAGACAAAATATCAGCTTCACCAGCTCCTACAGCTACCGTATGCTCAAAGTGTGCAGCACATTTACGATCCCTAGTCCTCACAGTCCATCCGTCACGTTCCATAATCACTTGCCGGTCTCCTAAAGTAATCATAGGTTCTATTGCAATGCAAAGACCTCGTTTCATCAAAGGACCATATCCTCTCTTGCCGTAATTAGGCACTTGGGGATCCTCATGCATATTTTTACCAATGCCATGACCAACAAACTCACGCACTACACCATAAGAATGAGACTCACAATACTGCTGAATAGCATATCCGATATCTCCGATTCTCTTTCCTTGTACTGCATTCTGTATGCCAATATATAACGCTTCTTTAGTTATCTTCAACAAATTACGAATTTCTTCGTCCACCTCTCCTACACAAAAAGTATAAGCAGAATCTCCACAAAAACCGTTCATATATGTCCCACAATCCACAGATACGATATCACCTTCTTTTAGAACAATCTCTCCCGGAATTCCATGTACTACCTGCTCATTGACAGAAGTACAAATGGATGCAGGAAACGGCTCCCCGTATTGATTCGGAAATCCTTTAAAAGTTGGAGTTGCTCCATGGTCTCTAATAAATTCTTCAGCAACTTTATCCAACTCACGTGTAGTTACACCAGGCTTCACCACCTTGGCAACCTCTGCAAGAGTCCTACCGACAAGCTGGTTACTCTGACGGAGCAATTCTATTTCATCTTCTGTTTTAAGAAATATCATTTCTATTCTAAAGAATTAATATGCCGCTACACCAGCGCGTCCTTTAATACGACCTGATTTCAACAGACCGTCATAATGTCTCATCAACAAATGACTTTCAACCTGTTGCAGTGTATCAAGAACCACACCTACAAGAATTAACAAAGATGTACCGCCGAAGAATTGAGCAAATCCGGCCTGTACCCCAAATATACCGGCGAATGCAGGCATAATGGCAACTAAAGCCAAGAAGAAAGAACCCGGTAAAGTAATACGAGACATAATATCATCAATATACTCTGCTGTTTTCTTTCCTGGCTTGATACCAGGGATAAAACCATTATTTCTCTTCATATCCTCAGCCATCTGAGTCGGATTGATTGTTATTGCAGTATAGAAATATGTAAATAATATAATCATTACCGCAAAAACAAAATTATACCAGAAACTTGTATGATCTGTAAACGCATGCAAGAAACCGCCTGCATTATTTACATTGTTAGAAAAACCGATAAATGTAATTGGAATAAACATGATTGCCTGAGCAAAAATGATAGGCATTACACCAGCAGCATTCACTTTCAAAGGAATATACTGTCGTGCACCACCATACTGCTTATTACCTACAATTCTCTTTGCATATTGTACAGGAATCTTTCTCACTCCCTGAACCAAAAGAATTGCAGCGCCAATCACTAACAATAAGAATACGACTTCAATTATAAACATAATCAGACCACCACTCTTATTTGCCACTCTGGACACAACTTCTTGTATCAAAGCATCAGGGAAACGAGCGATAATACCAATCAAGATAATAAATGAAATACCATTACCAATACCTTTATCAGTGATTCTTTCACCAAGCCACAAAATAAACATACTACCTGCTGCCAAAATAATGGTAGAGGTAACCATAAACAGAGTCCAATCTAATGAAGCATTTAAGGAAGGGCCAGCCTGCATTTTAAGATTGAGCAAATAAGAAGGGGCCTGAACTAACAATATAGCAATCGTCAGATAACGGGTATATTGATTCATTTTTCTTCTGCCGCTCTCACCTTCGCGTTGCAATTTCTGGAAATACGGCACAGCGATTCCCAACAACTGGATTACGATAGATGCAGAGATATAAGGCATGATTCCTAATGCAAAAATAGAGGCATTAGAAAATGCTCCTCCAGAGAACATATTTAACAAGGCTAAAAGGCCTACCCGGCAACACGACATATGAACCAAAACGGTAAATTGCCACAAACAATATGGTGATGAGGATCCGCTGTCTCAGATCCTCAATCTTCCATATATTCTTTAATGTTTCAATAGCTTTTCTCATTGAATCAGAGTTTTACTACAGTTCCACCAGCAGCCTCGATAGCAGCAGTTGCAGTCTTAGAGAATGCATGAGCCTCTACTTCCAGCTTGTTAGTCAGAGTTCCGTTACCCAATACTTTTACCAACTGATTTGAAGAAATAAATCCTGCTTCAATAAAGTCATTAATACCAACCTTAACCAAGCTCTTAGCTTCAGCAAGTTTCTGGATTGTATCCAGATTGATAGCTTTATATTCTACACGATTAATATTCTTAAAACCAAATTTAGGAACTCGACGTTGAAGAGGCATCTGACCTCCTTCAAAACCAATTTTCTTAGAGTATCCAGATCTTGATTTAGCTCCTTTATGACCTCTTGTAGAAGTACCACCTAAGCCAGAACCAGTACCACGTCCTATTCTTTTTCTTGTCTTAGTAGATCCCTCTGCAGGTTTTAAATTACTTAAGTTCATATTGTAATTCGTTTTATTATTCAACAAATAATTACTTAACAATGGCAACCAAGTGTTTTACTTTATCTACCATTCCAAGAATTGAAGGAGTGCTTTCGTGTTCAACCACGCGGTTCAGTTTACGAAGTCCCAGTGCATCAAGAGTTCTTTTCTGATCAGCTGGAGCACCAATTCTACTTTTAACTTGTTTAATCTTTATAGTTGACATATCTCCTCCTTATCCTCTAAATACTTTTTCAACACTAATACCTCTATTCTGAGCAATCATTCTTGCATCACGCATTTCACTCAAAGCTTCGATTGTAGCTTTAACAAGATTGTGCGGATTTGAAGAACCTTTAGATTTTGCCAAAACGTCAGTAATACCAACACTTTCCAATACAGCACGCATAGCACCACCCGCTACAACACCAGTTCCGTGAGATGCAGGTTTGATGAATACTTCAGCACCACCAAATCTAGCTGATTGTTCGTGAGGAACAGTACCTTTCAATACAGGTACCTTAACCAGATTCTTTTTAGCTGACTCAACACCTTTAGCGATAGCAGCTGTTACTTCACCTGCTTTACCAAGGCCCCAACCAATGATACCTTCTTCGTTACCTACAACAACAATTGCAGAGAAACTAAAAGTTCTACCACCTTTGGTAACTTTAGTAACACGATTAATAGCAACCAATCTATCTTTCAGTTCTATATCGTTAGTTATCTTAACTCTATTATTAACTCCTGCCATAATGATTAAAATTTAAGTCCACCGTTACGAGCAGCATCAGCCACTTCTTTTACTCTCCCATGATACAAGTAACCATTACGGTCGAAAACATTTTAGCAATCATTTCACCAACTTTAGCAGCTTGATCTTTTTTAGCGACTTTTTCAGTCATACCCAAAGATGAAGCAGCAGCTAATGTTTTACCAGAAAGATCATCGATAATCTGGACATAAATTTGCTTGTTACTTCTAAATACACTCATACGCGGACATTCAGTAGTACCTGAAACTTTATTGCGTACTCTATATTTGATTTTAACTCGTCTTTCTATTTTTGTTGTCATAATAATCTAATTTTATATGAATTACTTAGCGCCGGCTGATTTACCAGACTTTCTACGAATTACTTCGCCAACAAACTTAATACCTTTACCCTTGTATGGTTCAGGTTTACGGAAAGAACGTATTTTAGAGCAAACTTGACCAAGCAACTGTTTGTCACACGATTCCAATATAATAAGAGGATTCTTATTTCTTTCAGATTTAGTTTCAACCTTTACCTCAGCAGGCAACTGAATGAAAATATTGTGTGTATAACCTAAAGCCAGTTCGATAATGTTACCTTGGTTAGAAGCACGATAACCTACACCGACAAGTTCCAACTCTTTTTTGTATCCTTCAGATACGCCCACAACCATGTTATGAACCAAAGAACGATACAAACCGTGGAAAGCATGTTTCTGCTTCGGGTTATCAAGCATTTCTTTATCGTTTTCTGTTAAAGTTACGTGTCCGTCTTCAATGGCAACATTGATAGCAGGATTCACATATTGGCTCATTTCGCCTTTGGGTCCCTTTACGGTAACCACATTATCCTTAAGAGTGACTGTCACTCCAGCTGGGATACTAATGGGTAATTTTCCTATTCTTGACATTGCTAATTCCTCCTAAATTAATATACATAACACAAGACTTCACCACCGATCTTCAGTTCTGCAGCCTCTTTGTTAGTCATTACACCTTTGGAAGTAGATATTATAGCAATACCCAACCCATTAATAACACGCGGCATATCTTTATATCCAGTATACTTACGCATACCCGGAGAAGATACTCTTTCTAACTTTTTGATTGCGTTAACTTTGTTAACAGAATCATATTTCAAGGCAACCTTAATAGTTCCTTGAGGACCATCTTCTACAAACTTATAGTTAAGAATGTAGCCTTTCTCAAAAAGAATCTTAGTGATTTCTTTTTTCAAATTCGAAGCGGGAACTTCAACAACTCTGTGCTTTGCACTAATCGCGTTCCGCAACCTCGTTAAATAATCTGCTATTGGATCAGTCATATAAAAAATAAATTAAATTAATCAGGACTACCCTGACAATATTTAAACAATAATTACCAGCTTGCTTTTTTTACGCCCGGTATCAGTCCATTAGATGCCATTTCACGGAATTGAATTCTCGAAATTCCAAATTGGCGAATATAACCCTTAGGACGGCCAGTCAGTTTGCAACGGTTATGCATACGAATCGGATTAGAATTCTTTGGCAACTCTTGCAACTTTTGTGCAGCTTCAAAAGCATCAGCAGGATCACCTGTTCTTACGATTTGCTTCAAAGCAGCTCTTTTCTCGGCGTATTTGGCTACTAATTTAGCACGCTTTACTTCACGTGCTTTCATTGATTCCTTTGCCATATCTATTAGTCTTTTTTAGCGTTTTTAAAAGGTAAACCGAATTCCTTTAGCAATGCATAACCTTCTTCATCTGTCTCCGCAGAGGTTACAAAGGTAATATTCATTCCGAGAATTCTTGTAATACTATCGATATTTATTTCAGGAAAAATGATTTGTTCCTGAATACCAAGGGTATAGTTACCTTTCCCATCAAACTTACTTTCGATACCTTTAAAGTCACGAATACGAGGAAGAGCTACACGAACGAGTTTCTCCAAGAATTCGTACATTCTTTCACGACGCAAAGTTACCATAACACCAATCGGCATTTTTTTACGTAACTTAAAATTTGCGATATCTTTACGAGAAATGGTAGCTACGGCCTTCTGACCTGTGATAGCTGTCATTTCATTGATTGCTACTTCAATAATCTTCTTATCAGCAACAGCCATACCTAAACCTTGATTGATAACAATCTTTTTAAGTACGGGTACCTGCATTGTTGAAGAATACTGGAACTGTGATTTCAATGCAGGTGCGATACGATCTGCATATTCTTTCTTTAGGCTAGCAGTATTACTCATTACTAAATCTCCTCTCCTGATTTTTTAGAATAACGCACTAGAGTTCCTTCTGAACTCTTTTTTCTCCCAATACGCGTTGCTTTACCAGTTTTTGGATCAACCGGGTTCAAGTTTGAAATGTGGATAGAAGCTTCCTGCTTCACGATACCACCTTGCGGATTCTTTGCATTTGGCTTAGTGCTCTTAGACACCATGTTGATACCTTCAACAAATGCACGTCCTTCTTTAACAAGAACCTTCAATACACGACCAGTTTTGCCCTTATCTTCACCAGCATTTACGTAAACTGTATCGCCTTTTTTAATATGTAATTTACTCATTACT
>NZ_MNQN01000003.1:5970-7274 GCF_001915455.1 Bacteroides sp. 43_46
GGACCGAAAATACGACTTCCTCTAATTTCACCTGCATTATTCAACAACACGCAAGCATTATCATCAAAACGTATATAAGAACCATCAGGACGACGGATTTCTTTCTTCGTACGTACAATCAAAGCCTTTGATACTGCACCTTTTTTAACATCACTAGAAGGGATAACACTCTTCACTGAAACGACAATGACATCCCCCACTGAAGCATAACGACGACCTGTTCCACCCAAAACACGGATGCACAAAGCCTCTTTAGCTCCACTGTTATCACATACTGTAAGTCTGGATTCTACTTGTATCATAATTACTTAGCTCTTTCAATTATTTCTACTAATCTCCATCTTTTAGTCTTGCTCAAAGGACGAGTCATCTTTTAGTCTTGCTCAAAGGACGAGTTTCCATGATGCTTACAGTATCACCGATATTGCATTCATTCTTTTCATCGTGAGCATGGTACTTCTTCGTTTTACTAACGAACTTACCATATATAGGGTGTTTTTCCTTAAACTTGGCAGCAACTGTGATAGTCTTATCCATCTTATTGCTCAACACAACCCCTGTTCTTTCTTTTCTTAAATTTCTTGCTTCCATCAAGCTGATCATTTATTGTTAAGTTCTCTTTGGCGTAACTCACGTAATTCTGTTTTCATACGCGCAATAGTCCTGCGTAATTGTTTGATTTGAGCAGGATTTTCCAAAGGAGAAATAGAATGATTAATAACCATTTGGTCATAATTAGCCGTTTCTGCCTCTACTCTTTCTACTAAATCACTAGTAGTCATTTCTTTAATTTCTGCAATTTTCATAACACTTACGCATTTTGATTTTGAATATCATAATCACGTCTTACGACAAACTTCGTTGTAATAGGAAGCTTTTGAGCAGCTAAGCGCAATGCTTCTTTCGCGATTTCGTAAGATACTCCTTCAGCTTCAATAATGATTCTACCTGGAGTCACAGGAGCCACAAATCCCTCTGGAGCACCTTTACCTTTACCCATACGTACATCGGCAGGTTTTCTAGTGATCGGCTTATCCGGGAATATACGGATCCAGATCTGTCCTTGACGTTGCATATATCTTGTCACTGCAATACGAGCAGCTTCAATCTGACGGCCTGTAATCCACTTAGTCTCCAAAGCCTTTATGCCAAAAGAACCAAAGGCCAATTGGTTACCTCTTTGGGCATTACCTTTTTGACGACCTTTCTGTTGTCTTCTGAATTTTGTCTTTTTCGGTTGTAACATAGTTTCCTAAAATTCAAATTCGTTTAGCGATTATTTTTCTTTCTTTTGAAGTTCTTTC
>NZ_MNQN01000004.1:0-2554 GCF_001915455.1 Bacteroides sp. 43_46
ATCCATCTTGGCAATTACTGGAACCACAGCTGTCGCAAATTCCGACACATCCATATTCACTGAGCGCGCATATCATTTCGCCACGAGTGGCTTGTATGACCTTGAATCCTTTCTTGTTTTCATATACTTTTGCCATACTGATTTACTTCACAATCATTTCAGGATGAACGGGGAAATCCCAATCGATTATTCTTGAATCCATAGAGTGCAAATTACCACCAACGACAAGACCAAAACTTTCTTCAACCAATTCTTTCGCTTCATCTTTGCTGCAAGCATTGACAGTTACTTCTCCTTCTAAGACAAACTGGACTTTTACTTTGTATTCTTTGTTACTTTTCATAATCTTCTACCGGATAAAATTCACGACCTTCAAAATCATCTGCTGTAAGAACTACTTCTTCACAGTTAACCATTTCCTCAACTTTCTCGAAAGCGGAATCATAATCATCCGCTTCCACCTCTACCACTTTAGAAAGGGTTTCTATTATTTTGATTCTGTACTTCATATTGCTTATTTTTCTATTTGTTCCATCAAGTTCATTGTCTCTTGTATGACAGCTTGTTTATCCCAATTATATTTATCATCTCCATAATGGAATGTATCAAATCCGAATATCCACCAATCATTACCTATTTCTGTGTTGTCGGTGATAAACTCAGCATTATCCAATATGGGATTTCTTTTTCCGACATACCTTGGATTAATTTTCCTTTTGCTTCCGATAGATTCTTCACCGCTTATTGCCGGTTCTGAAAATGTTATACCGCCATGAACGTCTATATCATTAATATCCAAATAAGACATTCCATGATATTTGTTCATAGAAGGGACAGCTACATATCCATTATGTGTGCCATGCTCTACCATAGTGGACTTAAACCATTCGTTTGATCTTATAAATGCTACTACTTTATTTCCCATATTCTATTCATTTTAGCAATTCAGGATTATCAAACACATTTCCAAATACCTCAATACTATCACATTCCAGATCAAACTGAAGCAGAGGGACAGTAAGGTACTGGCACTCTTTTAATTCTTGGCTTATTGGGTATTCCGCTTTATGCAGACGCAAGCCAAAGCAAGCGAAGCCATCCATGTAAACCACTTCTCCATAACAAATACAATCATGATCGGGGATAGCGCATCCATTTGCGATGCCTTCATACTTGTAGATTATGGAAATGTAATCACGCTCATAGATTTCTTTCCCGTTTTTATCGAACAAACCAGTGAATCGACCAATGGTATTATGATCTACATCATAATCAGCTATACACTTGCATGTCGGCATATCATTTATTTCGGGCAATATGGAATATCTGTTTTCTTCTATCTTAACAAGATTCCCATACAACCATTCATTGCCAAAGATATTTACACCTCTAAATTTAATCATCCCTATTTCTTACCTCCTTTCTGTATCCCGGCGTGATAGCCGTCAAGCCATATCAAAAGCTCTTTTGGCGTATGATAGCCGCTTAAACGGTGGCATGGTATTCCATTTTCAAATATTCGGTTCCAGGTTTGGTTTGTGTCATGCGCCACAATTGCATAAGCGTTTCTGGTAAATGAGGAACTTGTTAGGTGCATATTGTTTACCTTGCAGTAATCCTCTAACGACTTCAATGCTTGTTTCTGCGTCATTGCTTACCTCCTTCCTTCAATTCATTAATAAGAGCATCTCTTGTCTTCACTTGTGCTTCCAGTAAGCCATTTATCCCGTCTTTCTCTGCACGCCTCTAAGGTAGGTGCACAACAAGCAAACAGCTCGCCACTTTCAGTACGATAGTCATATTGGTACATTCTCACTCTTTTACCTCTCAACCTGGTGTTGTAGGTGGTGTAATTTTCTTTACCGGGTTGACATACGCTGCAACCGTTTACATTTATTGAGTTCATAATTAAATCCCCATTTTACTAATTATTTTCTGACTGATTTTTTCTGCAACCATAGTTTTCAGCTCTTCAATATCAAGAAGGGACACAATGATATTTGCATCAAATTCTTTGGCTACATTCTTTGCTACTGCTCTAACAAATGTGCCGTCTTGTATTGATTTGCTTACGCTTTTGCCTATTCTTCTTGTTACTTCTGCATTTACTATCTGCTCAATATTGAGGCTTTTTACAGCATCACTGACAGCTTTAGACATTGCATTATTCAATGCCACACTGTCTACATCAAGTTCTAACGTACAATTACCTTTCATTTATAATCAATATTTAATGTTTCACATTCAATCTTTCTTCACTTGTATAAGCCACTACAAGCCCTGTTTCATCATGCTGTATGGTGATGTACTTTTCACCCCTCTCTATAGTAGAGAAGTCATAAGGGGTTACCATCTTACCTAACACTTTGCCCAGTTGCTTCATCAGTGGGGCTTCAGGGCTGATAACTAAAACTAAATCTGCTTTCATAATCGTGTATATTGTGGTAGCTCGAAAGCTACCGGATTAGAACTCAACCAATATCAATCTTTCTAAAGAACCTGATGCTTTCACCCACATATGATTATGTCCGAAACCATAATCGAAAAACAGTTT
>NZ_MNQN01000107.1:0-46632 GCF_001915455.1 Bacteroides sp. 43_46
ATTATACAGATTGCTCCGTTAGCCTTTATGCGCGGACGCACGCTGAATGACGCAGTCGTAATCTTGGACGAAGCGCAGAATACCACTGTACAACAAATCAAAATGTTCCTCACCCGTATGGGTATGAATACCAAAATGATCGTTACGGGAGATATGACTCAAATTGACCTCCCCGCCTCACAAACTTCGGGACTGGTGCAAGCACTCCGCATCCTGAAAGGGGTAAAGGGAATCAGCTTTGTAGAATTGAACAAAAAAGATATTGTACGCCATAAACTAGTGGAACGCATCGTAGATGCTTACGAAAAATTCGACAAGGAGGCGAAAGCCGAAAGGGAGAAACGAAAGAATGAACAACTGGTTATCAACGGCGAACGACCGGTGAAACAGGTCAACAACTAGTCGTTTCTGTGATTTGTAACTTGTAATTTGTAATTATAATAAAACAATGAAAGCATTAACAAAAACAGATTTCAACTTTCCGGGACAAAAAAGCGTGTACCACGGAAAAGTGCGCGATGTGTACAACATCAACGGCGAAAAACTCGTCATGGTAGCAACCGACCGTATCTCGGCTTTCGATGTGGTTTTACCTGAAGGTATCCCTTACAAAGGCCAAATGCTGAATCAGATTGCAGCCAAATTCCTCGATGCCACTACTGACATCTGTCCGAACTGGAAATTGGCTACGCCGGACCCGTGATTGTACGCGGTTATCTGTGCGGTAGCGCATGGCGTGCTTACAAAAGCGGCGTACGCGAAATTTGCGGTGTGAAACTACCGGACGGAATGCGCGAGAACCAGAAATTCCCGGAACCGATCGTTACCCCGACGACGAAAGCAGAAATGGGACTTCATGACGAAGACATCTCTAAAGAAGAAATCCTGAAACAAGGACTGGCTACTCCCGAAGAATACGAAATTCTCGAAAAATATACGCTGGCTCTCTTCAAACGCGGAACTGAAATCGCAGCAGAACGCGGACTGATCCTTGTAGATACTAAATACGAATTCGGCAAGCACAACGGCACAATCTACCTTATGGACGAAATCCATACTCCGGACTCCAGCCGTTATTTCTACGCTGAAGGTTATCAGGAGCGTTTCGAAAAAGGTGAGGCCCAGAAACAACTTTCCAAAGAATTCGTCCGCGAATGGTTAATGGAAAATGGCTTCCAGGGTAAAGACGGTCAGAAAGTACCGGAAATGACTCCGGCTATCGTACAAAGCATCAGCGACCGTTACATCGAATTGTTCGAAAACATCACCGGCGAGAAATTTGTGAAAGAAGATACCAGCAACATCGCTGAACGTATCGAAAAGAACGTAATGGATTTCTTGACAAAATAAGAATGGACTACCCACAACAACATATCAAGCCTTACAACGAGGAAGGCAAAAAGACCGAGCAGGTGGAACGTATGTTCGATAATATCGCACATGCTTACGACAAGCTGAATCATACCTTGTCTTTAGGTATCGACCGCAGCTGGCGTCGCAAAGCCATTGCCTGGCTCCGTCCTTTCCATCCGCAACGTATGATGGATGTGGCTACCGGTACGGGGGATTTCGCTATCCTTGCCTGCCGCAAACTGCAACCTGCCGAACTGATCGGCACGGACATCTCGGAAGGCATGATGAACGTGGGTCGTGAAAAAGTAAAGAAGGAAGGACTCTCGGACAAAATTTCTTTTGCCCGGGAGGACTGTACTTCACTCTCTTTTGCCGATAATGACTTTGACGCTATTACCGTTGCCTTCGGTATCCGCAACTTCGAAGATCTCGACAAAGGGCTCTCCGAAATGTGCCGTGTACTGAAACCGGGCGGACATCTCGTTATCCTGGAGCTGACTACTCCGGACCGTTTCCCGATGAAGCAATTATTTTCCATTTATTCCAAAGCCGTCATTCCGTTATTAGGCAAACTTCTCTCCAAAGACAACAGCGCATACCGTTATCTGCCGGACACAATCAAAGTCTTTCCGCAAGGAGAAATAATGAAAGGTGTCATCTCACGAGCCGGATTCAGCGAAGTAAACTTCCGGCGGCTGACATTTGGTATCTGCACGCTTTACACCGCGACAAAATAATGAGTTATTATGAATGGTTAATTTAATTCTTTCGTGTTATGGAAAAATATGGTTTAATCGGCTACCCTCTAAGACATTCATTCTCCATCGGATACTTTAACGAGAAGTTCAAATCCGAAGGTATCAACGCAGAATATGTGAACTTCGAGATTCCTCAAATCAATGATTTTATGGAAGTTATCGAGGAGAATCCCAATTTGCGAGGTCTCAATGTCACTATCCCTTACAAAGAGCAGGTGATCCCCTTCCTGAACGAGCTTGATCCGGATACCGCAAAAATAGGTGCTGTCAATGTAATCAAGATTATCCGCCAACAGAAAGGAAAAGTTAAACTGATCGGCTATAACTCCGACATCATAGGATTTACCCAGTCCATTCAACCGTTATTACAGGCTCATCACAAGAAAGCGTTAATTCTGGGAACCGGCGGTGCTTCCAAAGCTGTCTACCACGGACTCAAAAACCTGGGAATCGAAAGTGTTTTCGTTTCGCGTACTCACAAAGCGGACGGAATGCTTACTTACGAGGAGCTGACTCCTGAAATTATGGCCGAATATACAGTTATTGTCAACTGTACTCCCGTAGGTATGTTTCCCAAAGTAGATTTCTGCCCGAATATCCCCTACGAGCTATTGACTACAAACCATTTGCTCTACGATTTGTTATATAATCCGAACGTCACCCTCTTCATGAAAAAAGGAGAAGCACAAGGCGCTGTTGTCAAAAACGGCCTGGAAATGCTGCTGCTTCAGGCATTTGCCGCCTGGGAAATCTGGAACCGGTAGCCGGCGGAATGTTTCTCCCGAGTTCTCATGCGGAAGGTAAATAACAGGACGTGATTTCCTGACAGACAAAGAGATTATTTATAAATTGGGATAAGTTATGAGAAAGAGAATTATTTATGTCATTATCATTGTCGTGCTGCTGTTGACCGGTTGCACAATCGGCGGGAGTTTCTATATGTTGAATTTCTCTCTGACCCCGGATGCCAAGATATTGTCTAAAGACGCTGACTCTTATCCCTATATGTACAGAAACTATCCATTCCTCCGCCCATGGGTGGATAGTCTGCGCCAAGCGGACGCACTCAAAGATACTTTTATTATCAATCCGCACGGTATCCAGCTTCATGCATATTATGTTGCCGCCCCTAAACCGACCGACAAGACGGCAGTGATCGTTCACGGATATACGGATAACGCCATTCGTATGTTTATGATCGGGTATTTGTACAACCGTGATTTGGGCTATAACATTCTGCTCCCCGACCTTCAACATCAGGGCGAGAGCGAAGGGCGTGCCATTCAAATGGGGTGGAAAGACCGTTTTGACGTACTCCAATGGATGAACATTGCCAACAAGATTTTTGGAGACAGCACTCAAATGGCGGTGCACGGTATTTCAATGGGAGGTGCGACCACCATGATGGTGTCCGGTGAGGAACAGCAGCCTTTTGTCAAATGCTTTGTGGAAGATTGCGGCTATACCAGCGTATGGGATGAGTTCTCGCATGAACTGAAATCTTCCTTCTTTCTTCCTCCTTTCCCACTGATGTATACCACAAGCTGGCTATGTGAGAAAAAATACGGGTGGAACTTCAAAGAGGCTTCCTCATTGAAGCAGGTGGCGAAATGCAAGTTACCGATGTTGTTTATCCATGGAGACAAAGACACGTATGTGCCCACCTGGATGGTGTACCCGCTTTATGAAGCAAAACCAGAGCCTAAAGAACTTTGGATTGTATCGGGGGCTGCTCATGCCGTTTCATACCAGGAGAATAAACAGGAGTACACCGATAAAGTCCGTGACTTCGTCGGGCGATACATTCATTAAACCTATTATAACAAAGAGTTTTAAAACCATAACAGAAAAAGTTTCTATCTTTGCAAATGTAAAACAACTGTTATGAAATCAATATTCACATTTATAATTGCCGCCTTTTTACTGTTTCCTCTGCAAGCTCAGGAGAAAGTATACACGGTAGATAATCTTCCCAAAGTCCACCTGCAAAACAAGATGCAATATGTTTGTAATCCGGCGGGAATACTGTCGCAAGCGGCTTGTGACAGCATAGATGCCATGCTATATGCATTGGAACAGCAGACGGGCATTGAAACGGTGGTTGCCGTAGTTCCCTCTATCGGGGAGACAGACTGTTTCGACTTTTGCCACCAACTGCTGAATAAATGGGGTGTAGGAAAGAAAGATAAAAACAATGGTCTGGTTATTTTATTAGTTACCGACCAACGTTGTATTCAATTTTATACCGGCTACGGCTTGGAAGGTGTGCTTCCGGATGCAATCTGCAAAAGGATTCAAACGAAATATATGATTCCTTATCTGAAAGATGGGAACTGGGACGCAGGAATGGTGGCAGGTTTGAAAGCAACTTGTCAACGGCTCGACGGTTCTATGGAGAATGATTCTCTGGCGGAATCCGGAGATGGAGGTTCATTTGATTTCTTCCTCGCTCTTTTCTGCTTCTTCGCTATCGGCGGGGGACTCGCCTTTTTTGCAGCACGGAAACAAAGCCGTTGCCCGAATTGCGGGAAACACCAATTACAAAGAAGCGGAAGCAGGCTTGTTTCCCGAATCAACGGAGTGAAGACCGAAGATATTACTTATACGTGCAGGAACTGCGGACATACGCTCGTGCGTCGCCACCAAAGTTATGACAATGATTATCACCATCGGGGTGGCGGCGGAGGAGGTCCGTTTATCGGTGGCTTCGGAGGAGGTCGAGGCTTCGGAGGAGGCGGAGGTTTTAGCGGCGGCAGCTTCGGAGGAGGAATGGGCGGAGGCGGCGGTGCCGGCTCCCGGTTCTAAAACTAGAAACAATCAGATTATCAATTTCAATAAAAAAACAAGAAACATGAAAAAGTCAATTATCATCATCTTAGCCGTTGTGGCTATCCTTGTTATATGGGCAGTAAGTGTATATAACGGTCTGGTTACTATGGACGAGAATGTTACCGGTCAATGGGCAAATGTAGAAACTCAATACCAACGTCGTGCAGACTTGATTCCGAATCTGGTAAATACCGTAAAAGGATATGCAACGCACGAAAAAGAGACTTTGGAAGGAGTTGTCGCAGCACGCAGCCAAGCGACCCAAATCAAAGTGGATGCCGAAGACCTGACTCCGGAGAAGCTGGCAGAATATCAGAAAGCACAGGGTGCCGTAACTTCAGCACTAGGTAAGTTGCTGGCTATCACGGAAAACTATCCCGACCTGAAGGCCAACCAGAACTTCCTTGAGCTGCAAGCCCAACTGGAAGGAACGGAAAACCGTATCAACGTAGCACGCAAAAACTTCAACGATGCTGCACAAGCTTACAACACCAATATCCGCCGCTTCCCGAAAAATATCTTTGCAGGTATGTTCGGTTTCGATAAGAAAGCATATTTTGAAGCGGAAGAAGGAAGTGAAAAAGCTCCGAAAGTAGAGTTCTAGAGATAAGCAACGGCATTTCTAATAAGATAGTTGGCTGTACGAAAAAAAAGCAGTACTTTTGCAGCCGTATACAAAATAATTCTATAACTCATGAGTAATCAACGATACATGATGCGTGGCGTAAGCGCATCAAAAGAAGATCCCGAAAGCTTTCTGCAAAATCATCCCGGACATATTGGGAGGTGACCCTGACTATTGTAACATCATGCATGCCGACGGTGCAGGAACAAAATCATCCCTTGCTTATATGTACTGGAAAGAAACAGGCGACCTGTCTGTCTGGAAAGGTATTGCACAAGACGCCCTGATTATGAATATCGACGACTTGCTCTGTGTAGGTGCCGTAGACAACATCCTCGTTTCTTCCACTATCGGACGTAACAAACTCTTGATTCCGGGAGAAGTGATCTCTGCAATCATCAACGGAACAGACGAACTGCTGGCCGAACTTCGCGAAATGGGTGTAGGCGTATATGCTACCGGTGGCGAAACTGCTGATGTCGGTGATCTGGTACGCACAATTATCGTTGACTCTACCGTGACTTGCCGCATGAAACGCTCGGACGTTATCAATAATGCCAACATTCGCCCGGGTGACGTTATTGTAGGATTGGCCTCTTACGGACAGGCTACTTATGAAAAAGAATACAATGGCGGTATGGGTAGCAACGGTCTTACAAGTGCCCGCCATGACGTATTCGGCAAATATCTCGCAGAGAAATATCCGGAAAGTTACGATGCGGCAGTACCCGAAGAACTGGTTTATTCCGGCGGACTGAAACTGACTGACAGCGTGGAAGGTTCTCCGATTGATGCGGGCAAGCTAGTGCTCTCTCCTACCCGTACGTATGCTCCGGTGGTGAAGAAACTGTTGGATGCACTCCGCTCCGAAATTCATGGTATGGTTCACTGCTCCGGCGGTGCGCAAACCAAAGTGCTGCATTTCGTAGAAAATGTACGTGTTGTGAAGGATAATCTGTTCCCCGTTCCTCCGTTGTTCAAGACTATACAGGAACAGAGCGGCACGGACTGGGCAGAAATGTACAAAGTATTCAATATGGGGCACCGTCTCGAAGTTTACCTGTCACCGGAACATGCCGAAGAGGTGATTGCTATTTCCGAATCTTTCGGTATCCCCGCACAGATTGTAGGACGTATCGAAGCGTGTGAACAGACAGAATTAATCATTAAGAGCGAATTCGGAGAATTCAGATACTAAAGAATGGCAGATAACAGTACCATATTAGAGAAATTAGACGGACTTGTAGCCCGTTTTGAAGAAATATCTACCCTTATCACCGACCCGGCAGTGATTGCCGACCAAAAACGTTACGTCAAACTGACGAAAGAATATAAGGAACTGGATGATTTGATGAAAGCCCGCAAGGAATATATGCAGCTGCTGGGTAATATTGAAGAGGCCAGAAACATTCTAGCCAATGAATCGGATGCCGATATGCGCGAAATGGCAAAAGAAGAAATGGACAGTAGTCAGGAACGTCTTCCCGTATTGGAAGAGGAAATCAAACTGATGCTTGTTCCCGCCGACCCGCAGGATAGCAAGAATGCGATTCTCGAAATCCGTGGCGGTACAGGAGGCGACGAAGCCGCTATCTTTGCCGGCGACCTTTTCCGTATGTATGCCAAGTATTGCGAAACCAAAGGCTGGAAAATGGAAGTATCCAGCGCCAACGAAGGGGCAGCCGGCGGTTTCAAGGAAATCATTTGCAGCGTGACGGGTGATAACGTTTACGGGACATTGAAATACGAATCGGGAGTGCACCGCGTACAGCGTGTTCCCGCCACAGAGACGCAGGGACGTGTACATACATCCGCTGCCTCGGTAGCCGTACTCCCCGAAGCGGAAGAATTTGACGTTGTCATCAACGAAGGAGAAATCAAATGGGATACTTTCCGAAGCGGTGGCGCCGGCGGACAGAATGTCAACAAGGTGGAATCCGGTGTACGCCTGCGTTATATCTGGAAGAATCCGAATACAGGCGTAGCGGAAGAAATCCTTATTGAATGTACCGAAACGCGCGACCAACCGAAAAATAAGGAACGCGCACTGGCCCGCCTCCGTACCTTTATCTACGACAAGGAACATCAGAAATATATCGACGACATTGCTTCCAAACGTAAAACAATGGTATCTACCGGAGACCGTTCTGCTAAAATCCGTACATACAACTATCCACAAGGACGTATTACCGACCACCGTATCAATTATACGATCTATAATCTGACTGCCTTCATGGACGGAGATATCCAAGATTGCATCGACCACCTGATTGTGGCGGAAAATGCGGAACGTCTGAAAGAAAGCGAACTTTAAAACATTTATATAGAAATGGATAAGCAACAATTATTTGAAAACATAAAACGCAAGAAATCATTCCTTTGCGTAGGACTTGATACCGACATCAAGAAAATACCCGAACATCTGCTGAAGGAAGAAGATCCGATCTTCGCTTTCAACAAAGCTATCATCGACGCAACAGCTGACTTGTGCATTGCTTACAAGCCAAACCTCGCTTTCTATGAAAGCATGGGCGTGAAAGGTTGGATTGCCTTTGAAAAGACAGTAAAATATATCAAAGATAATTATCCCGACCAGTTCATCATTGCCGATGCAAAGCGTGGCGATATAGGAAACACTTCCGCCATGTATGCCCGTACTTTCTTCGAAGAACTGGACATAGATTCTGTAACCGTAGCTCCTTATATGGGCGAGGACAGCGTAACTCCGTTCCTGACCTACGAAGGCAAATGGGTGATCCTGTTGGCACTGACTTCCAACAAAGGTTCTCATGACTTCCAGTTGACGGAAGACGTGAACGGTGAACGCTTGTTTGAGAAAGTGTTGCGCAAATCACAGGAATGGGCAGGCGATGACCGCATGATGTATGTGGTAGGCGCTACTCAGGGACGTGCGTTTGAAGACATCCGTAAAATTGTTCCTAATCACTTCCTTCTCGTTCCGGGTGTCGGAGCACAAGGCGGCTCGCTCGAAGAAGTTTGCAAGTATGGAATGAACAGTACCTGTGGGTTAATTGTTAACTCGTCCCGTGGAATTATCTACGTGGACAAGACAGAGAAATTTGCCGAAGCTGCCCGCACTACCGCACAAGAAGTACAGGCACAAATGGCAGAGCAGCTAAAAGCCATTCTCTAAAAGAATAAAGAATCTCTAAAAGAAACGAATGCCTTACGAAAGAAAGATAATCAACGACCCTGTATTCGGGTTTATCAATATTCCAAAGGGGCTGCTGTATGATATTGTACGGCATCCCCTTTTGCAGCGTCTTACCCGCATCAAGCAAGTAGGGCTCTCCTCGGTAGTATATCCCGGCGCACAACATACCCGCTTCCAACACTCATTAGGTGCTTTCTACCTGATGAGCGAAGCTATCACCCAACTGGCCTCCAAAGGTAATTTTATCTTTGACAGCGAGGCTGAAGCTGTACAAGCGGCTATCCTGCTGCACGACATCGGTCACGGTCCTTTCTCTCATGTGCTCGAAGACACCATTGTCAAAGGAGTTTCTCACGAAGAAATCTCCCTTATACTCATGGAACGGATGAACAAGGAGATGAACGGGCAACTCAGCCTTGCCATTCAAATCTTCAAGGACGAATATCCGAAACGTTTCCTGCATCAGCTTGTAAGCGGGCAACTGGATATGGACAGACTCGATTATCTTCGACGCGACAGTTTCTACACCGGCGTAACGGAAGGGAATATCGGTTCGGCAAGAATCATCAAAATGCTCGACGTGGCGGACGACCGCCTCGTTATCGAATCGAAAGGCATCTATTCTATTGAGAATTTCCTGACTGCACGCCGCCTGATGTACTGGCAAGTATATCTGCACAAGACCTCGGTTGCTTATGAAAGAATGCTCATCAGCACCCTGCTACGTGCTAAGGAACTTGCCTCAAAAGGTGTAGAATTATTTGCATCGCCCGCATTGCGTTTCTTCCTCTACAATGATATCAATCACCAGGAGTTCTATCATAATCCCGATTGTCTGGAAAATTTCATCCAACTGGATGATAATGATATCTGGACTGCTTTAAAAGTATGGAGCACTCATCCTGACAAAGTTCTTTCCACCTTAAGCCTGGGAATGATCAACCGAAATATCTTTAAAGTGGAAATTTCGTCAGAACCGATTAGTGAGGACAGAAAAAAAGAATTAACTTTGCACATCAGCCAGCAACTAGGCATAACCCTTTCCGAAGCGAACTATTTTGTCTCTACCCCCAGCATCGAAAAGAATATGTACGACCCGGCAGACGACAGTATTGACATTATCTACAAGGACGGCACTATCAAAAATATTGCCGAAGCATCGGACATGCTGAACATCTCATTATTGTCCAAAAAGGTAAAGAAATACTATCTCTGCTACCAGAGATTGCACAGATAAGTATAAAATATTCATGCAATAACACGGAAATCTGAAAAAAAAGTCCGTTATTTGTGAACTAATTAAATTTTAAAGAAAAGACATGGAGTTCTCGGCTAAGCAAATTGCAGCATTTATCCAAGGGGAAATCATTGGAGACGAAAACGCTACGGTACACACATTCGCTAAGATTGAAGAGGGAATGCCCGGAGCTATTTCTTTCCTGTCGAACCCTAAATATACACCTTATATCTACGAGACACAGTCCAGCATTGTACTGGTTAATAAGGACTTCACTCCCGAGCATGAGATCAAAGCCACCCTTATCAAAGTAGACAATGCTTACGAAAGCCTGGCAAAATTGCTCAACCTTTATGAAATGAGCAAACCCAAGAAAGAAGGGATAGATTCATTGGCTTTTGTCGCACCCAGTGCCAAGATCGGCGAAAACGTATATATCGGTGCTTTCGCTTATATCGGCGAGAACGCCGTCATCGGAGATAATACTCAAATTTACCCGCATACTTTTGTTGGAGACGGCGTAAAGATAGGCAAAGGTTGCCTGCTTTACTCAAATGTAAACGTTTATCATGACTGCCGTATCGGCAATGAGTGTATATTACATTCCGGCGCGGTAATCGGAGCCGACGGATTCGGATTCGCTCCCACTCCTAACGGGTATGATAAAATTCCACAAATCGGAATCGTTATTCTGGAAGATAAAGTAGACATAGGTGCCAATACCTGTGTTGACCGGGCTACCATGGGAGCAACGGTTATACATAGCGGCGCCAAAATAGATAATCTGGTACAGATTGCCCACAACGACGAAGTGGGGTCTCATACTGTAATGGCTGCCCAAGTCGGTATTGCCGGTTCTACCAAGATCGGCGAATGGTGTATGTTTGGCGGACAGGTAGGTATTGCCGGACATATTAAGATCGGCGACCGCGTAAATCTCGGAGCACAATCGGGTGTACCAAGCAGCATTAAGTCCGACAACCAACTGATCGGAACACCTCCTATGGAGTTGAAACCGTATTTCAAGGCGGCTATTGTGACTAAGAAACTACCGGATATGTACACAGAACTGAACAAATTACGCAAAGAAGTAGAAGAATTAAAACAACTATTAAATAAGTAACCAATGCTGAAACAAAAAACGCTGAAAGATAGCTTTTCACTGAGCGGGAAAGGTCTTCACACTGGACTTCGCATTGACCTGGAAGGACAACCAACTATCGATGCAGTAGCGGACAACGTGACGGAAACCACTCGTGGTACCGTGTTATCAAAGAACGGAGTCAAAGTAAGTACCGTAGAGCATGGTATGGCAGCCCTTTACGCATTGGGCATTGATAACTGCCTCATCCAAGTGAATGGTCCGGAATTTCCGATTCTGGACGGTAGTGCACAATATTATGTACAAGAAATAGAACGTGTAGGGACAGAAGAACAAAGCGCTGTCAAAGACTTTTATATCATCAAATCTAAAATCGAATTCCGTGATGAAGCAACCGGTTCTTCTATCATCGTATTGCCGGATGAGAATTTTAGCCTGAATGTACTGGTTTCTTATGACTCGACAATCATCCCTAACCAGTTTGCTACACTTGAAGATATGCATAAATTCAAAGACGAAGTGGCTGCCAGCCGTACTTTCGTCTTTGTTCGCGAAATAGAGCCTCTTCTCTCTGCCGGATTGATAAAAGGCGGTGACCTGGACAATGCAATCGTTATCTACGAACGTAAAATGTCGCAAGAAAGCTATGACAAGCTGGCGGACGTAATGGGAGTTCCTCACATGGATGCCGACCAGCTGGGTTATATCAATCATAAACCGTTGGTTTGGCCGAATGAATGTGCCCGTCACAAGTTGCTGGACGTAATCGGTGATCTTGCTTTAATCGGTAAACCGATCAAAGGCCGTATCATCGCCACCCGTCCCGGACACACAATCAACAATAAGTTTGCCCGTCAGATGCGGAAAGAAATCCGCTTGCACGAAATTCAGGCACCGACTTATGATTGTAACCGCGAACCTATAATGGATGTAAACCGCATCCGTGAACTTCTGCCGCACCGTTATCCTTTCCAACTGGTAGATAAAGTAATTGAAATTGGTGCCAACTATATCGTAGGTGTCAAGAATATTACCGCCAACGAGCCTTTCTTCCAGGGACATTTCCCGCAAGAACCTGTTATGCCGGGAGTGCTTCAAGTAGAAGCCATGGCACAAGTGGGAGGTCTGCTTGTCCTCAATTCCGTTGACGAACCGGAACGCTATTCTACCTATTTTATGAAGATAGACGGTGTGAAATTCCGCCAAAAGGTAGTGCCGGGAGACACGTTATTGTTCCGTGTGGAATTGCTGGCTCCGATCCGTCGTGGTATCTCCACGATGAAAGGTTATGCATTCGTCGGCGAGAAGGTGGTTTGTGAAGCGGAATTCATGGCACAAATAGTAAAAAACAAGTAATAATTGATATTTAAAAGCATGATAAGTCCTTTAGCGTATATTCATCCCGAAGCAAAAATCGGGGAAAATGTAGAAATTGCGCCTTTTGTATTTATAGATAAAAACGTGGTTATTGGCGACAACAATAAGATTATGGCTAATGCCAATATTTTATATGGTTCACGTATCGGTAACGGAAATACTATTTTTCCGGGAGCTGTTATCGGAGCCATTCCGCAAGACCTCAAGTTTCGCGGTGAAGAGTCAACAGCCGAAATCGGAGACAATAATCTGATTCGCGAAAATGTCACGATCAACCGTGGTACAGCAGCTAAAGGGCGCACAATCGTGGGCAACAATAACTTACTAATGGAAGGTGTACACGTGGCACACGATGCGCTGGTTGGTAACGGATGTATCATTGGGAACTCTACCAAAATGGCAGGTGAAATCGTGATTGATGATAACGCTATTGTTAGTGCCAATGTATTGATGCACCAGTTCTGTCATGTAGGCAGTCATGTAATGATTCAGGGCGGATGCCGCTTCAGCAAGGATATTCCTCCTTATATTATTGCAGGACGCGAACCGATCGCTTTCAGCGGCATCAACATTATCGGCTTGCGCCGTCGCGGTTTCGCCAACGAAGTGATTGAGAATATTCACAATGCATATCGTATCATCTACCAGAGTGGACTGAACACGACTGAAGCATTGAAGAAAATCGAAGATGAATTTGAAAAGAGTCCCGAGATTGACTATATCATTGAATTCATCCGCAACTCGGAGCGTGGAATTATTAAATAAACACTTCAAAATAGTCATATTATGATATACAGATTTACTATCATATCTGATGAAGTTGACGATTTTGTCAGAGAAATACAAATTGATCCGGAAGCAACATTCTTCGACTTCCATGAAGCTATACTGAAATCAGTAGGGTATGCTAATGACCAGATGACTTCTTTCTTTATCTGCGACGATGATTGGGAAAAAGAAAAAGAAGTGACTTTGGAAGAAATGGATGATAATCCGGAAATAGACAGCTGGGTGATGAAAGAAACTCCGATCAGCGAACTGATAGAGGACGAAAAACAAAAGTTACTGTATGTGTTCGACTACATGACAGAACGTTGTTTCTTCATCGAACTGACAGAAATTATCACCGGTAAAGATATGAATGGTGCTAAATGTACTAAGAAAGCCGGAGAAGCTCCCAAACAGACTGTTGATTTTGAAGAAATGGCCGCAGCCGGTGGCTCGCTCGACCTCGACGAAAACTTTTACGGAGATCAAGACTTCGACATGGAGGACTTCGATCAGGAAGGTTTTGACATAGGAGGAGGCGACGCTGGCAACCCATACGAAGAAGATAAATTCTAAGTCTTAAATATCAAGTATCAGGTATTAATTGCTATGCAGTGCCGGGCAGTTAATACCTGATATTTTTTAATTCCATGTTTTAGTACTCAACAACCGATACTTACTACTTTTAACCCCATGCCCACTCTCATCGTTCTGATAGGACCCACAGGCGTAGGAAAAACAGAATTAAGCCTGCGATTAGCCGAGAATTTTCAGACTCATATCGTGTCTGCCGATTCTAGACAGTTATATGCTGAACTGAAAATAGGGACAGCCACTCCTACTCCCGAACAACTCGAACGTGTGCCGCATCACTTGGTAGGAACGCTTCATCTTACAGACTATTATAGCGCCGCGCAATATGAGACGGAAGCAATGGAGATTCTCGAAAAGTTATTCATGCAGCATGAGGTTGTTGTCTTGACGGGCGGTTCAATGATGTATGTGGATGCTATTTGCAAAGGTATTGACGATATTCCTACCGTAGACGCGGAAACCCGTCAGCTCATGTTGCAGAAATACGAGGAAGAAGGGCTTGAACAACTCTGTGCGGAACTCCGGTTACTAGATCCGGAGTATTATCGTATTGTGGATTTGAAAAATCCAAAACGGGTGATTCATGCACTGGAAATCTGCTATATGACCGGACGTACTTACACCTCTTTCCGCACACAACAAAAGAAAAAACGTCCTTTCCATATCATCAAAGTCGGTTTAACCCGCGACCGGGAAGAACTTTATGACCGTATCAACCGTCGGGTAGACCAAATGATGCAAGAAGGATTACTGGAAGAAGTACGTTCCGTACTTCCTTACCGACATCTCAATTCACTCAATACAGTAGGCTACAAAGAACTGTTCAAATATCTGGACGGAGAATGGGAACTTCCTTTCGCTATCGAAAAGATAAAACAAAATTCGCGCATTTACTCACGCAAACAAATGACTTGGTTTAAGCGGGACGAGGAAATACGTTGGTTTCATCCGGAACAAGAAACGGAGATACTTTCGTACCTCCGTTAAAAAAAGATCATATTGAGTAAAAACTTTTATTTACCCAGTTTCGATACTTTCTGATAAACTTCACGGTAAACACTGTTGCCTAATTGGAATAAAAGCGTCATTCGTTTTCCGTCAATCCGGTAGGATATAGGAACAAGAGCTGATGCGGTTCTTCCATATTCATTATGCAATACCTCACAATAAAGTCCTTCTGCAATAATATTATACTCACCCGAACGAGTAATCTTATAAGGACAAAATACGCTTCCCGTACCTCTGTTTCCTGCTTCTAAGTACATTGCATTTTTAACATAGGCATCTACATTATAAAATTTGCCTTCTTTATCAAGTACCTTATATCTGGTCACTTGTGAAGTAGCGTCATTCTGAACAAGTCTCCAGATACCTTTTAAGTTTTGGCTCATACAAAGATTGGGCATAAGAAAAAGAAATGAAACAGCCAACAAAATCTTACATAAATTTCCTTTCATAATAAATAGAATTTAAAGTTCAACATATATTTATTCTTTAATTTAATCAGCACAACAACCTTGCGTATGAGTTCGTCGCTAGCTTATAAAATCATTCTTGTTTATCTTTCAAAATGACTTTAAGTGTAGGCTTCACTTTAACTTCAATGGTAGGCTTTCCATTATGACCCACCAGAAGCACACCGTTTTTAGGGGCTTTTATAGTAAAGCGCCCTATTGAATCTGTTCTTTCCGTAAATCTCGTACCTCTTACATTTACAATAGCGAATGTCGGTTTCTCGTCCTCATTATACACTACTCCGGTCACGGTAATCCAGTCAGAACGGTACTTATCTGTTTTCAAACGTACAATTTTCTCTTTGCCCGCTTGATCTAAAGACACTGCTTTAATTGTCTTTATAGACATTCCTTTCAATTTCGATTTTTCGACTTCATCATCGTCTATACAATAAATAATCTTTCCTTCTACCCCTTCTGCGACACTTTCTGCCAGTTCCAAAGCATCAGCATAAGGTTTTTCCGGATTATCTTTTTTAAATTGATACTCTCCTTCCGTAAGCAAAGTAACAATTATCACTCCATTTTTTCCTTTTTCCCCATAAATAGATGTAGCAGTTTTATCTTTCAATATAGAAAAACTTTTAATACGGTCAGGAGCTATCTTAGACAAAGCTTCTTTATCCGATACTTCTTTATCATTAATAATGATTAAGGGTTGTTTGCCCTCTTCAACTCCATAAAGAGTCAAACTATTTCCGACTTTAGTACCGGAAGATAAAGTTCCGGTCGTTTTCAGACTAACGGATGTCTCAGGAAACAATTTAACCACATCCTGTTCCATTCGTATTGACATTTCAGAAGTTACGGCTGCTTTCACCGTTTTATATCCAATAAATGAGAACCACAAATAACTATCCTTCGGCGTTTTCAGACGAAAGCGGCCATTTGCATCTGTTATTGCGCCAATAGTTGTATTAGGAACGACTATGCTTACTCCGGCTTTAGGCTGGCCCTGCTCGTCAGTAACAATTCCTGTGACAAGAAAGTCCGGCACAGTATTTGTTTCAGTCGCTTTGATCTCAGTAAAAGTGCTGATGTCTTGTACACGTGTTTTCCCCTCCCTGCGAGTGGTAACAAGTATCACCCCATTTGCACCACGCTTGCCATATAAACCAATAGATGCACTATCTTTCAGTACCGAGAAACTTTCTATTATCCCTCTATCTATTTTTTCGAAAGTCTCCATACTCATTTCCTTGCCATCGACCATAATTAACGGCTTCTTATTCTCCGGAAATCTGATATCTCCAAACCTCACCGGAACGGAATATTTCACAGACACAGGCATACCACGTTGCTTTCCGGGAATCCAGGCCGGCATTTCACTCACAATTCTTTCAGCCTCTTTAGTTAAGATAGGTTGGTCGGACTGAAGCGCTCGCACATCCTTTACTTTCCCGCTTTCAGATACAGTGAAACCGACTATCACACTACCTCCGGCTTTCCCTTTCACATCAGAACTTTTTGTTTTATTCTCCAAATACTTATACAACGCATTCATACCACCCGGATATTCAGGCATTTGCTCCACCACTTCAAAAACAACTAATTCTTCATTACCTTTCGTTTTTGCCGCACGATTTTCAGCACTAACCTTGGCCTTACTATCGCCATGTGACACTTTTACAGTATCTTGCAGCACATTTTCTGTATCTCTCAACACATTTTCTTGCACAATCTCGGCCAAATCATTAACTTTGACGGCAGAAATTTCTTCTACTTTTTCGGAGATTTCGGGACGGGCAAAAGCAGTTACTGCAATAGCTGCCAATGGAAGCACATACAAGTACTTCAACCGTGCCCATGGATTTGATTTTTCTTTTAACATCATAGTGATACGTTTTTTAAGTTTACTGTGATTAAAGCTGTTGGCCATAGAGTAGAGCCTTGTGCCAACGGCTTTTTTTATTAATAATAGTTGATATTCTTTCGCGTTTACACCTTCATTGATAACAGTCTCGTCGGCTTCATACTCATGGATATTCTGCAACTCCTGTTTCAACAGCCATGCACCGGGGTTGAACCATTGGAAAAAGATACAGATATCAGCTACCAATAAATCAATAGAATGCCGATGACGGATATGTGCTGCTTCATGAATCAGAATTTCCCGCCCGTTCTCCTCCAAATCCTTCCGGCTGATAACGATATACTTCATCCAACTGAACGGAGCTATCTCCTGTTCGTGGACAACAAGTGTTGTTCCATTCTCCAACTTTTCCCGTTTACCGGAATGTATTAACCTGAAAAGACGGATCAAAGAGTATAGATTGCGGCAAGCAAAGAAGATAATGCCGGCCAGATAAACAAGCAGAAGAATCTCTATCCAGGACAAGGAAGCGACTTCGTATACTGCCACTCCGCCGGTTGCATCGACAGTCGCGGGTTCCATTTCTGCCATTAGCAACACCTGCTCAATGGTGAGCATTGTTTGTTGTACTTCAACCTGATGGTTCGTGGTTACTTCAATGAAGGGAATGAGCAATGACAAAAACAGTACGCCCAATAAAGCAACACGATTAAAGCGATGAAAAGTTTCTTTGCTAAGTAAGACCCGAAAAAACAGGTAAAACAAGACAAGGCAAACTGATGATTTTAATATATAGATAAAGAATGCTCCCATAGTATAGATTGTCGTTTTATTAATTGGTGTTCATTAAATAGTGTTCTCAGGTCAGCCTTTCCTGTCCGCCTTCTCTACCTCTTGAATCAATTGTCTAAGTTCATCCAAAGAAATATCTTCTTCTTTGACTAAAGACGAAACTGCATTCAGGTAGGAATTATTAAAATACTTACTGATTACATTCCGAAGTGTTCCTTTACGAAAATCTTCTTCACTGACGATCGGATAGTATTGATAAGTATTCCCAAAAATATAATGAGCCAGAAAGCCTTTATCTTCCAGCCCGCGCACAATCGTTGATAAGGTGTTAAAATGCGGCTTCGGTTCTTCATAGAAAGCCAACATTTCTTTCACAAACAAGGGACCCTTTTCCCAAAAAAATCCCATGATTTCTTCTTCCTTTGCTGTTAATCCTTTCATACCTGCATCTTTGTTTGATGCAAATAACGAGAAGTTTTAGTTTATAAACTAATTTTTCTAGTTAATATAAACTAAAAGATATAGTTTAAAAGATGACAAGCCTGTAAAAGGCTCTATCAAAGATAAATTCTTCATTCTTTTACCCCCACAGTTTATCAACAATAAAATTCCCTATAAAGAATAAATCGCCCATAAAGACGATACTGAATACCAGAAAAATGAAACAGGTACTCCAACGAGCTCCCCCATTTTCTTCACCGCTTTTGATACGGAGCAAGGAGCTATGCAAGCAATCACCTGCTATGAACAACACAAACAAGCTCGGTATCAAGTCACCCCATGACACCAACCACAAGTTATCACCCTTTCCCATTAGGAATGTCAATGCCACGGCCAACAAGAAGACGGAAGCATACTGCAAGTCTTTTCTCTTTGAATTCATAGTGGTAATATTTAAAGTACTTTTCACAAAGATATTGAATCTCATTAAATATCCTCTATCAAATCCATACAAAAAATCAGTATCATTACATATTTTACTTGCCTTTATCTGTCACTACAAAAGTAAATGAACAAGCAGACACAAGACGAAAGGCAGAGCTCCTTCATCCACTAACACTGATGAACAGGGAAAGATGAAGGAATGAACGGATCATGAGATATTTCACCAAACCAATGAAACTCTAATCCTCCACTTGCTCTCCTTCAGATTCTTCCGGTTTATTTCCGGTTTTAGAAGACTTCTTTTTTAATCGGCCACTTTTTCTCAAGGCTTCGGCAATAATCCACTGAAGTTGCCCGTTTGTACTACGAAACTCATCAGCCGCCCATTTTTCAATGGCGTCCATTGTTTCAGTATCCACTCGCAAAACAAAACTCTTTATTGAAGATTCCTTTTTAGCCACTTCTATTTTACCTTCTTATTTATAGTTTATCAATGATTCAGCGTACCTGTATTCACAACCGGTTGCGCAGCTTCGTCCGCACAAAGCACCACTAGCAAATTACTCACCATGGCAGCTTTCTTTTCCTCATCCAGTTCAACAATTTCCTCTTCAGAAAGTTTATGCAATGCCATACGTACCATTGAAACAGCACCTTCAACTATCTTTTCGCGAGCACTGATGATAGCCGACGCCTGCTGACGGCGTAACATAACTGCTGCAATCTCCGGAGCATAAGCCAAATAATTAATACGGGCTTCCACTATCTCCATACCTGCCATGGCCAGACGTTCATTCAACTTTTGTTCCAACTGCTCGTTAATTTCATCACCGCCACTACGTAACGTCAATTCATCCAAATCCGCTTCGTTGTCGTCATAAGCATACAGTCCCGCTACCTGACGAAGCGCAGCGTCACTTTGCACACGAACAAAATCCTCAAAGGCATTCATTCGCCCGGCAACAGTCACAGTCATCTGTCCGCTCCCTCTATTATCCGCCATTGTCTGCGCATCAATTTCGAACATAGCTTTATAAGTGTCTTTCAGTTTCCAGACAAGCACCAGACCGATCAAAATAGGATTACCAATCTTGTCATTTACTTTAATAGGCTCCACATCCAAGTTACGGGCACGTAAAGATAGTTTCTTCTTATTCATAAAAGGATTAACCCAGAAAAATCCCGTTTCAGTAAACGTACCTTTATATTTCCCGAAGAATACCATGACACGGGCTTCGTTCGGTTCCTGCGAAAAATAACCCGGAATCATCAGAACAGCTAATGCAAGAAAAAGCAATAGCAAGAAAAACATAATTATGCTTCCTTTGAAAAGCATAAAACTCACAACAACCAACAAAGGCAACACGATCAAATTAAGAAACAAGGCCAAAAAGCCATTAACAACCGCATCATCGTACTTAATTTCTTTTGTAATCATAGCATTTAATTTTGATATTATTTTGATATCACAAATATATCAAATTTAGAAATTAAAAAGCAAACAAAAAGAGACTTTTTTTCCATGAGAAGGCATATTTTTAACTAAACAGCCCTGTCTTGTTCCTAAACAAATATAAAAGTTGAGGAAATAAGCGGCTATCCGAACCTAAAAAAAGAGTTTGCTCTTTGAGGTATTTAAGTTTATTACTATTTTTGCAGGATACGAATTTAAAACCTATAAACAGTAAAACATAAAACAATTCATAAAATGAGAAAAGTAAGTTTAGCTCTACTCTTCTGCCTTCTCTGCCTTACCGGAATGGCACAAGGACAAAAGGCTCTTGATTTAAAAGATATCACCTCCGGACGTTTCCGCCCGGAAAACATTCAGGGAGTAATCCCCACGCCCGACGGTGAATACTACACACAGATGAACGGCGAAGGCACACAAATTATTAAATATTCCTTCAAGACAGGTGAAAAAGTGGAAGTGGTATTCGATGTGAATACTGCACGCGAATGTGATTTCAAACACTTCGACAGTTACCAGTTCTCACCCGACGGTCAGAAATTGCTTATTGCTACGAAAACGACTCCGATTTACCGGCATTCTTATACAGCTGTACATTATATCTACCCTTTGAAACGAAATGATAAGGGAGTTACGACAAACAACATTATTGAACGGCTGTCCGACGGCGGACCTCAACAGGTCCCCGTCTTTTCTCCGGACGGAACAATGATCGCTTTCGTACGTGACAACAACATATTCCTCGTAAAACTGCTCTACGGCAACAGCGAAAGCAAAGTGACTGAAGACGGTAAGCAAAATTCTATCATCAACGGTATTCCTGACTGGGTATATGAAGAAGAGTTCGGGTTTAACCGCGCATTGGAATTCAGTGCGGACAATACCATGATTGCTTTTATCCGTTTCGATGAGTCTGAAGTTCCCTCCTACTCTTTCCCGATATTTGCAGGACAAGCGCCCTACATCAATGCCTTGAAAGATTATCCGGGCGAATATACCTATAAATACCCGAAAGCAGGATATCCGAATTCCAAAGTTGAAGTACGTACCTACGATATCAAATCACACGTGACACGTACAATGAAGCTCCCGTTGGATACAGATGGGTATATCCCCCGCATCCGTTTCACAAAAGATGCCTCCAAATTGGCAATCATGACACTGAACCGCCATCAGGACCGTTTCGACCTTTACTTTGCCGATCCTCGTTCCACCCTTTGCAAATTAGTATTGCGTGACGAATCACCTTATTATATAAAGGAAAATATATTCGACAATATTCACTTCTATCCCGATTATTTCAGTATGCTTAGCGAACGTGACGGTTACAGTCATCTCTATTGGTATAGCATGGGAGGTAATCTCATTAAGAAAGTGACTAACGGCAAGTTTGAGGTAAAAGACTTTTTGGGTTATGATGAGGAGGATGGTTCGTTCTATTACACCAGTAATGAGGAAAGTCCTCTGCGCAAGGCGGTCTACAAGACAGATAAGAAAGGAAAAAAGACCAAATTGTCTCAACAGACAGGAACAAACACACCGCTTTTCAGCAAATCGATGAAATATTATATGAATAAATATTCCAGTTTGGATACTCCAATGCAAATTACGCTGAACGATAATACCGGTAAAACATTAAAGACGCTGGTTACAAATGACCAGTTGAAACAAAAACTGGCAGGATACGCAGTTCCCAAGAAAGAATTTTTCACTTTTCAGACTACAGATGGAGTGACATTGAACGGTTGGATGATGAAACCTGTCAATTTTTCCGCTTCGAAAAAATATCCGGTACTGATGTTCCAATACAGCGGCCCCGGCTCACAACAGGTACTGGATACATGGGGAATCAGTTGGGAAACGTATATGGCAAGCCTCGGCTACCTCGTTGTCTGTGTGGACGGACGTGGAACCGGAGGACGTGGAGAAGCTTTCGAGAAATGTACTTACCTGAAAATCGGTGTAAAGGAAGCCAGAGACCAGGTGGAAACCGCACTTTACCTAGGCAAACAAGCGTATGTAGATAAAGATCGCATCGGTATTTGGGGATGGAGCTACGGTGGATACATGACTTTGATGAGCATGAGTGAGGGTACCCCCGTATTCAAGGCAGGCGTAGCTGTTGCCGCACCAACCGACTGGCGTTTCTACGACACGATTTATACGGAACGCTTCATGCGTACACCAAAAGAAAATGCGGAAGGATACAAGGAATCGTCTGCTTTCACCCGTGCTGACAAGTTGCACGGAAATCTGTTGCTGGTACACGGCATGGCGGATGATAATGTACACTTCCAGAATTGCACGGAATATGCCGAACATTTAGTACAACTCGGCAAGCAATTTGATATGCAGGTATATACTAACCGTAATCACGGCATATACGGTGGCAACACCCGCAATCATCTGTACACACGGTTGACCAACTTCTTCTTGAATAATTTATAATGGCTGACAGAGTACGTAAGCCTGAATGGCTGAAAATCAATATCGGTGCCAACGAACGATACACCGAAACCAAACGGATTGTCGACTCCCACTGCCTGCATACGATATGCAGCAGTGGGCGTTGCCCCAATATGGGGGAATGCTGGGGAAAGGGAACTGCCACATTTATGATTGGCGGAGATATCTGTACCCGTAGTTGCAAGTTTTGCAACACCCAAACCGGACGTCCGCACCCATTGGATGTAAATGAACCTGTTCATGTGGCGGAGTCTATCGCATTGATGAAACTGGATCATGCCGTAATCACCTCGGTGGACCGTGACGATCTCCCCGACCTGGGAGCAGAGCATTGGGCACGTACTATCCGGGAGATTAAGCGTTTGAATCCTCAAACGACTATCGAAGTACTGATACCTGATTTTCAAGGAAAGACAGAACTGCTAAATCAGGTCATTGAAGCGCATCCCGATATTATTTCTCATAATATGGAAACTGTCCGGCGTATCAGTCCCCTGGTACGCAGTGCAGCAAATTATGATACCAGTTTACAAGTTATCTCTCACATTTCCAAAAACGGAGTAAAGTCCAAAAGCGGCATTATGGTTGGTTTGGGAGAAACTCCCGAAGAAGTGGAAACACTTATGGATGATCTACTGGCAGTCGGTTGCCAGATACTCACTATAGGACAATATCTGCAACCCAGTCATCGGCATTATCCCGTTGCCGAATATGTGACCCCGCAACAATTTGCAAAATACAAGATTATCGGCTTAGAAAAAGGATTCAATATCGTGGAGAGTGCTCCTCTTGTCCGTTCCTCCTACCATGCTGAGAAACATATCCGTTAGCAAACAAAACACAAGCACTATTTGTTTTATAGATAGAACCGACAAATAAACATAAAGAGATGGATCATAAAGGAATACTTTCTTCCGCATTTAACATGTCACTGGGTTTTATCCCCGTTATTATTTCCATTTTATTGTGCGAATTTATAACGCAAGACACGGCTATTTACATCGGTACAGTCATAGGTATCGTAGGTGTATATCTTTCTTATCATCGTAAAGGCATATTGCTACCCAACTTTATTCTTTATATATCGGCAGGAATACTGATTCTTCTTTCCCTGGCAGCCCTTATTCCGGGCGATTATGTTCCTGAAGGTGCACTTCCTCTCACATTGGAAGTGAGCATTCTCATACCGATGCTAATACTCTATATGCACAAGAAAAGATTCATCAACCATTTCTTGAAACAGATAGGTTCCTGTAACAAACGCCTGTATGCACAAGGGGCGGAGGCTGCTGTTGTTTCTGCACGAATTGCTCTGATTTTCGGTATACTTCACTTTATTATCATCAGTATCGTGATAATCTGCCAGAACCCGTTAAGTTCTACCAGCAAACTTACTCTTTATAAAGTGCTACCACCCATCGTCTTTGTCATGAGCATTCTATTTAACCAGATTGCCATTCGCTTCTTCAATCACTTGATGTCTCACACTGAGTACGTACCTATCGTCAACACCAAAGGAGACGTCATTGGAAAGACTCCTGCAGTAGAGGCGATCAATTACAAGAATGCATATATCAATCCGGTCATAAGAATTGCTATCTCCACACATGGGATGTTATTTCTCTGCGACCGGCCTTCGACAGCTATTTTGGATAAGAATAAGACAGATATTCCTCTGGAATGTTACCTGCGTTTCGGCGAATCCTTGTCCGACGGTGTTAATCGTTTATTAACCAATGCTTTTCCACATGCCAAAGAAAATATAAAGCCGGAGTTCAATATTGTTTATCACTTTGAAAATGAAGTGACCAACCGGCTGATCTATCTGTTTATCGCTGAAATAAAAGACGATGCAATCCTTTGTACTCCCCGCTTCAAGAACAGCAAATTATGGAGTTTCAAGCAGATTGAAGAAAACTTAGGCAAAGGATTCTTCAGCAGTTGTTTCGAAGATGAATACGAACATTTAAAAGGAGTTATTTGTATAAGAGAAAAATACAGGGAATCTTAGACAGTTCGGGCACGTGTCCTTTCCAATCCTTCACCGTACGCGTTTGTATATACTCTCCTTCACAAGTAATATTGGCAGCAATACAAAGTTTGGTCTGCGGGCGGCAATTCTGCAAAATATCTTCTATCATCTTATGATTGCGGTAAGGCGTCTCAATAAATAGCTGCGTCTGGCTTTCGGAATACGCCCGCTGTTCCAAAGTTTTTAATTTCTTGGCACGCTCGTCCGGTTCAATCGGCAGATAACCATGAAAAGCGAAACTCTGTCCGTTAAAGCCGGAAGCCATTACGGAAAGAATGATCGAAGAAGGTCCTACCAAAGGAACAACCTTTAACTTCTTGCGCTGCGCGATAGCAACCACATCCGCCCCCGGATCGGCAACAGCCGGACAACCGGCTTCGGAAATCACTCCCATAGAAGCACCGCCAACCAAAGGTTTCAGATAACCGGAAATGTCTTCAGGTGAAGTGTGCTTGTTCAACGGGTAGAACGTCAGCGCATCAATATCAATCCCCCGGTCCACTTTCTTCAAGAAACGGCGGGCAGAACGAATATCTTCAACGATAAAATGCCGGATACCGGAGATAATCTCCTTATTATAAGAAGGCAAAACCTTTTCGACAGGTGTATCACCTAGAGTCACAGGTAGTAAATAGAGAGCAGTTTCCACTTTTAAAATTGAGAATTGAGAATTAAAATTGCCAATGAAGCTATCAGGAAGCCAGATAATCGGACTGGTTCAACATCTCGTGATAGTCGGTAAATTCCAACAAATCTTTCAGCTTCATATCCTTATGCTTTTTCATATAGGAAGAAACAATCTGTGCGCCTATCCATATACCCACTGATGCAGGCGCTTGTCCACCCAGCATTTCAACTGCAGGGGCAGGTTTCATATAATAACGGATGATCATCGGGTCACGCGCATGCAAATGATCGTTGGAACAAATATGTTCCCAAATAGCCTTTTCGTTTTTCTTGCACCAGGCATTTTCCTCATCCGAATAACCGATTGCATCACCAATATTATCATAACCCAACAAATGCTGCACTACATAATTGATCTTCCCGGAATGCATCATCAGGTCAATCAGGCAAGTCCCCTCGTGATAACTCATTCCGTAACGGTCGAGGAGATAGAATACAAAACAATCCGGCACAATACGTTCGGGACGCATTGAACGGCATTGATAGTCGTAATAGAAGCGTTTGTAAAGCGGGTAATCTTCCCCCATATATTTATCGAGGCTGATACCGAGCAACGTGTCTACAAGAATAATAGACTCGTTGAATGCGGATATCTGCGAATAGACAAACGGCACCTTCGTACCAGGGACCTCTTTTTTCAGTTTCCGGAATCCTTTATTCAGTCCTTTCTCCACTTCATCAAGATTGGGGAACTTAGCTTCCACGTCACTCACTAAGCGGACTAACGTAGTGTCCGAATAGAATTTTTGAAGACGCTGAAAAATGGTATCGTCTTTCACGGTACCGATAGCCAGTACATCTTCAATCAGAATTTTCGTCGGCTGGCGGTAATCCATTGTCAGCTTCTGCATAGCAGAAAAGCTGTTGGAACGAACATATTCGTTCAACAGCTTATCATATCTCAGAACAGAAATCTCTTCTCCTTTCTGCTCCGTACCTTTTCCTGTGCTTATCCCGCAGGAGGCGAAAAGTATACTTATTAATATAACAAGAAGAGAAATCCGTAGTTTCATAATCTTTTATCCGTAAATGATATTACCATTTTCGTCCATATATTCATCCAACCCTTTCTCATAGGTAGCCATTGCACGAAGACTCATACCTACGCTGGAGAAACCACCGTCATGGAAAAGGTTCTGCATAGTCACCTTACGGGTAAGATCGGAGAACATCACGATACAATAATCTGCACATTCATCGGCAGTCGCATTTCCGAGCGGAGACATACGGTTGGCGAAGTCGAACAACTTATCCATACCTTTCACGCCCGAACCGGCGGTAGTGAATGTAGGCGACTGTGAAATTGTATTCACACGCACACTATGCTCGCGTCCGTAGATATAGCCGAAGCTGCGTGCAATAGATTCCAGCAATGCTTTTGCGTCTGCCATGTCGTTGTAGCCGTAGAAAGTACGCTGTGCAGCCACATAGCTCAATGCAACGATTGAACCGTAATCTGCAATCGCATTCAGTTTCTTGGCCGACTGAATCATTTTATGGAATGAAACGGCTGAAATATCCAATGTCTTATCCAACATTCCATAGTCAAGGTCATCATAAGTACGTTTCTTGCGTACGTTGGGAGACATACCGATAGAGTGGAGCACAAAATCAATTTGTCCGCCCAGTATATCCATTGAGGTCTTAAACACATTCGACAAATCCTCTACGCTCGTTGCATCTGCCGGAACAATCTGGCAATTCAGTTTCTCTGCTAAAGCATTGACTTCTCCCATACGGATAGCCATTGGAGTATTTGATAATGTAATTGTTGCACCTTCTTCTACGGCACGCTCTGCCACTTTCCAGGCAATAGACTGATCGTTCAGAGCACCGAAGATAATACCTCTTTTTCCTTTCAACAAGTTATAACTCATATCTTTTAATCGTTAAATTTTGTGCAAAGATAGGAACTTTCTGCATAAAAACACGAGATGTGTGCAAATAATAGACAGAAATGACAAAAAATACACGTAATCTATCAATTAGTCCACATCCTCTTGAAGTTTCCCACCTATCTTTGCGAATGATAATTAAGAGGTTTTTTCATAATATTTATTTAAGGTTAGAATTAGGTTAACATGAATTCGTCTTATTCCGCTCCGGCAGGCTGCCTGCGAAAGATCGCCTGCGGAGGGACATAAGAATTATGAAATCATCCTTATTAATATCAACAATATACCAAGAAAAACAATAGATGTATAACCCTATAGAATTAGATTACTAAATGAACACATTGACAAAAAGACTCCTCTGGATAGCCGTATGCTGTTTGCCGTTTATCTCGGGATGTAAACAACCCAATGAGAATGCAGTAAGCAAGAATGCAATAAGCGACGCACTTTACCGGAATTTACCTTTTGAAATGCCCGAAGTGCAACAACCGGCTTTTCCTGCTTATGAGGTAAACATCGAAAAATTCGGAGCCAAAGGAGATGGATTATTCCTGAATACAAAGGCGATCAATGATGCGATCAAAGACGTCAACCAACGTGGTGGGGGGAAAGTGATTATCCCTGAAGGTATCTGGTTGACCGGTCCTATCGAGTTGCTGAGTAATGTGAATCTTTATACAGAACAGAATGCATTGGTACTTTTCACAGGCGACTTCGAAGCATATCCTATCATCGACACTTCTTTTGAAGGGTTGGAAACCCGTCGTTGCCAGTCACCGATCTCGGCACGGAATGCGGAGAATATCGCTATCACCGGCTATGGCACGTTTGATGGTAACGGAGATTGCTGGCGTCCGGTGAAGAAAGAGAAACTGACTGCTTCACAGTGGAAGAAACTGGTCAATTCGGGCGGTGTCCTGGATGAGAAACAGGAGATATGGTATCCCACCGCAGGTTCGCTGAAAGGAGCTATGGCTTGCAAAGATTTCAACGTACCCGAAGGAATTAATACAGATGAAGAATGGGCTGAAATCCGTCCGTGGTTGCGTCCGGTATTGCTCAGCATTGTGAAAAGCAAGAAAGTGTTGTTGGAAGGCGTAACTTTCAAGAACTCTCCGAGCTGGTGTCTGCATCCGTTGTCCTGCGAAGATTTCACGGTTAATAATATTATGGTTATCAATCCATGGTACTCACAGAATGGTGACGCGATTGATTTGGAATCTTGCAAGAATGCGCTGATTATCAACAGCGTATTTGATGCGGGAGATGATGCGATTTGTATCAAGTCGGGTAAAGACGAAGATGGTCGCCGTCGCGGAGAACCTTGTCAGAATGTGATTGTGAAGAATAATACAGTACTGCACGGGCATGGAGGATTCGTGGTAGGTAGCGAGATGTCCGGAGGTGTGAAGAATATCTATGTAGAAGACTGCACATTCATGGGTACGGATGTAGGTTTACGATTCAAGAGTACTCGCGGACGTGGCGGTGTGGTAGAAAACATCTACATTAATAATATCAACATGATTAATATACCGAACGAGCCGCTATTGTTCGATTTGTTCTACGGCGGAAAAGGTGCAGGAGAAGAATCGGAAGAAGATTTGCTGAATCGTATGAAGACTGCCATTCCTCCGGTAACGGAAGAAACTCCGGCATTCCGTAATATTCATATTTCAAATATTGTTTGCAGAGGTTCGGGGCGTGCGATGTTCTTCAACGGTCTTCCGGAAATGCCAATCAGCAATGTGACGGTTACAAACGTTGTTATGACGGAAGCTACGGATGGAGTTGTTATCAGCCAGGTAGACGGAGTTACTTTAGAAAACGTTTATGTAGAATCGGCAAAGGGTAACAATATATTAAATGTCAAGAATGCCAAAAACCTGACTGTCGACGGAAAAGTTTATGAAGAACTGGGTGCAAAAGGACAGATTCTGAGCCTCAAATAAGATGCATTCCAGAAAAAAAGAAGAAAACCACAATATCATTATATAGAGTAAAAAGCTCAAATAGCAGACTATTTTATCCTTAAAAGATAGACGGTCTGCTATTTTTTCCGTTACTTTTGTGACAAAGAAATACAACGTATAATATCAGCTTTAGAAGCATGAAAAAGAATATTCTTATTATCGCTTTCCTTTTAGGGAGCGTCATCCTACCCACCTTGGCTCAGAAACAGGAAAAGACGATTACGATAGAGGTACATAATAACTGGAACCAACCACAAACGGATGCACCGGTAGTGATCAGCCTACGCGAGCTTCAAATGGGGTTCAAGGTAAAGTCTGCCGTAGTCATGGAAGGAAGCGATGAAATACCTTCCCAACTGGATGACTTGAACAGGGACCGCAAAATGGATGAATTGGCATTCGTTACCGAACTCCCTGCCCAGGGCAGAAAAACATTCCGGATTACTCTTTCTTCGGAAAAGAGCACGAAGACTTATCCTGAACGGGTTTATGCTGATATGTTTATCACAGACCACCGCAAAGGGAAACATCAACGGGTACAGGCTATTACCGTTCCCGGTACCAGCAATATATATAGTATGGTACGTCCTCACGGTCCGGTGTTGGAATCGGAGTTAGTAGGCTATCGTCTTTATTTCAATGAAAAGCAGACGCCGGATATATATGGCAAATTCAACAAAGGACTGGAAATCAAGGAATCTCAATTCTATCCTACGGATGAACAGCTAACCAAAGGATTCGGGGATGATGTGCTGCGGGTATTTGACAGCTGCGGTCCGGGTGCCTTGAAAGGTTGGGATGGACAGAAAGCAATACACGTCACTCCGGTGGAGACCCGCACGGAACGTATCATCTCCTATGGACCGGTACGTGTCATTGCAGAAATCGAAGTGACCGGCTGGCAATATCAAGGCTCGGAACTGGATATGACGACACGGTATACCCTCTATGCCGGACACCGAGATCTCCGTATCGAGGCTTTCTTTGACGAACCGCTCAAAAAAGAGATATTCTGCACAGGAGTTCAGGATATTGTAGGTAATTCCAAATCTTTCTCCGACCATCAAGGTCTTGTAGGAAGCTGGGGTACGGACTGGCCCGTAAACGATACAGTGAAATATGCCAAAGAAACAGTAGGACTCGGCACCTGCATTCCTCAACGTTATGTGAAATCGGAGGAGAAAGATAAAGCGAACTTCCTTTATACAATTACTGCTCCGGGAAGTAACTACTTCCGGTATCACACCACGTTCACTTCCATGAAAGAAACTTTCGGATATAAAACCCCGGAAGCGTGGTTTGCTTATCTCCGCCAATGGAAAGAAGAACTGGCACATCCCGTCACTGTGAAAATTAAGGATATCTGTATAACTAAATAGGGATTATGAAACGATTGACACAGACTTTAGCTTTCTGCCTGCTTACGGTTTTCACCGCAGTAGCACAGAAAAACTATGTATCCGAAGTATGGGTTTCCGATCTCGGAAACGGCAAATACAAAAATCCGGTACTCTATGCCGATTATTCCGATCCGGACGCTTGCCGTGTAGGAGATGATTTCTATATGACTTCATCCAGTTTCAACTGCCTGCCCGGATTGCAGATTCTGCATTCCAAGGATCTGGTGAACTGGACAATTATCGGCGCTGCCGTCCCCAATGCCCTTACTCCTATTGAAACTCCGGAACGACCGGAACACGGTAACCGTGTATGGGCACCGGCCATTCGTCACCACAACGGTGAATTTTATATCTTTTGGGGAGACCCTGACCAGGGGGCTTTCATGGTGAAAGCAAAAGATCCGAAAGGTCCGTGGAGTGAGCCTGTTCTTGTAAAGCCGGGAAAAGGGATTATCGACACTTGCCCGTTTTGGGATGAGGACGGAAAAGTATATATGGTACATGCATACGCAGGAAGTCGTGCCGGACTGAAAAGTGTAATCACAATCTGCGAACTGAATGCAGAGGCAACGAAAGCAACCACTCCTTCCCGTATCATATTTGACGGACACGAGGCACACCAGACTTGCGAAGGTCCCAAAATGTATAAGAGAAATGACTATTACTATATCTTTCATCCGGCAGGCGGCGTACCGACAGGCTGGCAGGTCGTGTTACGTTCCAAAAACATTTACGGTCCTTACGAGTGGAAAACGGTATTGGCACAAGGCAACTCTCCCGTCAACGGGCCTCATCAGGGAGCTTGGGTAGATACCCCTACCGGAGAAGACTGGTTCCTTCATTTCCAGGATGTAGGCGCTTACAGCCGTATCATGCATCTGCAACCGATGAAATGGGTAAACGACTGGCCTGTCATCGGAACAGACAAAGACGGTGACGGTTGCGGTGAGCCTGTTTTGACTTACAGGAAACCGAATGTAGGAAAGACATATCCCGTTTGTACTCCACAGGAAAGTGATGAGTTTGACGGTTATACCCTTTCGCCACAATGGCAATGGCACGCTAACATCAACGAAAAATGGGCGTATTATGCGGGAGACAAAAGTTATGTCAGGTTATACTCTTACCCGGTGGTAGAAGAGTATAAAAACCTGTGGGATGTAGCTAACCTCTTGCTACAGAAAACCTCTTCCGATAATTTCAGCGCAACGATGAAGCTGACGTTCAGCCCTAACCTGAAAAACAAGGGTGAACGTACCGGACTTGTCGTTATGGGCAGGGACTATGCCGGACTGATTCTTGAAAATACAGATAAAGGTCTTGTGCTGTCGCAAGTTGAATGCCTAAGAGCGGATAAAGGAAAACCGGAAGAAGTGAGAGCCTCCGTTCCCCTTTCTCAAAATACGGTTTATCTGAAGGTACGTTTCAGTTGTGACGGAAAGAAAATCAAGAGCAGTGAAGGCGGGCACGACCTCATTGCAATGTGTAATTTCAGTTATAGCCTTGATGGGAAAAAGTTTGAATCATTCGGTGCTCCTTTCCGGGCAAGAGAAGGACAATGGATCGGTGCCAAGGTTGGTATGTTCTGTACTCGTCCTGCCATTGTTACTAACGATGGCGGTTGGGCAGATGTGGATTGGTTTCGGATTACAAAGAAATAAAAAAGAGTAACCAAATACAAAAAGACGCTCCTGCATCATAAAAATCTTGCAGGAGCGTCTTTTCTTTTCTACCTTTGTAAGCGAAAAGATCCAAGATAGCAAGATTAATTATAAAACAGAAAGCTCAATGAAGAAACTAGTTATATTCGATTTGGACGGTACATTGCTAAACACCATTGCCGATCTGGCCCACAGTACCAATTACGCATTAAACAAATTAGGATATCCTACCCATGACACTGAGAAGTATAACTTTATGGTGGGAAACGGTATCAACAAGCTTTTTGAGCGTGCTCTGCCCGAAGGAGAAAAAACAGAAGAAAATGTACTCCGTGTAAGAAAGGAGTTCATTCCTTACTATGACGTTCACAATGCAGATGACAGCCGTCCTTATCCGGGTATTTCAGAACTTTTATCCTATTTGCAATCCGAAGGTATACAGCTTGCAGTAGCTTCGAACAAATATCAGGCAGCTACCGAGAAACTGATAGCCTACTATTTCCCAGAGATCCGCTTCACTGCCGTTTTCGGCCAACGGGAAGGAGTGAACGTCAAACCCGATCCGGCAGTCGTCTTTGATATTTTGAAATTAGCCGATGTAGAAAAAGAAGATGTTCTTTATGTCGGGGATTCAGGAGTCGATATGCAAACGGCAGCTAATGCAAATGTAACAGCCTGTGGTGTAACATGGGGGTTCCGACCTCGAACAGAATTGGAAAAGTTTAATCCGGCGTATATAGTGGACTCTGCAAAAGAGATTGAAAAACTGATATCATCGACTTGCTAAAATGACCTATTGCAAATGTTATTCTCATAACTTAATCGTCAACGCTTAATGAACTGTAGCAAAACTATCGTTCATTCTCATCATAACTAACAGACAATGAAAGATTATACCACCATAATCAGTCGATTTTCAATAAGAAACCTTTATCGTTGCACTCCAGTGAACAGGCTTGTGCACTGAAGTGAATAGGGCTATCCACCTGAGTGCACCGATCTGTTTACCAGAGTGCAACAATAAGGATGAAGGAACTATTTGCATACTACATGATAGACTTCATTCTCCCTGACAGAAAAAGCACAATAATCACGATATATAGTAACAGGCACTGTTCTTCCATTAGCTGTCACTTCTATCTCCCGGTCCGGCCACGGATTCCGGATCTTGCAAACAGGTGCTTTGCCTGCCTGAATTTTCAACTCGGTCACTTGAGCCCCATCATACGAAGCCGACACAAGAAAACCTCCTTTAGCCCGAAGACGTGTAAAGGATGCCGGTTTCTTCATCCAGTCGGGAAAAAGGTAAAGCACATCATCTACCGTTTGTAGCATCATGGAATGTACCGCCTCCATAATCGCACTCTTCTCCAGACAATGGTGCCCATCCGTAATCAAGAAGTTCTTTCCCGCAGTTTCAGCCTGATACCTCATCTTGTCGATAAGTATTTCCGGGTCGAAAGCTACGCGGGCTCCCATCACATAAGCACTCAAGCCCAATTCGTTCATGAGTTTATAGCCCTCCTGTGCCACAAAATAATAGTGGACCGTATTGCGTGCAATCTGAAGAGCTTCAGGAGATGATGCCAGATTCAAGACTTCACATGGATAAGCGGCATGTAACTGTATCATGTGATTCGGCGCATCCCATCCGGCTTCATTCTTGGCATAAACAGGTAGTCCCTGGTTCGGTTGCCGGGTAGGCATAATCACTTTGTAGGCCGGAAGATGATCCACAATATCCTGCCATTTGTCTCGTCTGCCCGCATCCATGTTCAGGATTTGGCTATAACGCAGCAGGAGCCGGAATGTCTGTTCCACAAAAGCCACATCCGACGGCGGATTCAGGTCCCACGAGTTTTCATGTCCCCCGGTGGTAATCGTATATCGGTAGGAATTACCGTATCGTTCTTTTTGAATGTAATCTTCGTAAAAATCCCCACACTCCCTGATAAAAGGATAGGCTCTTTCACGTAGAAAAGTTTCATCACCGGTGTATTCGTAATACCAGCTAAACAACGGTACATTGAAAGGAGCATTGACTGTTTGCTGCCAGTAGGTACAATAAAAGCCACCAATTCCCAACGCACTGACAGGAAATAAAAGCCCCCTGCACGATTTTCCTTTCAGCGAAGGGTGTACCAATTCCAATTCTTCCTTTGCCCGCCTTCTACCCTCCGGAATCATCCCTTCAAGAAAACGGTAGTAGGGCATGGCAAGCTCGGGACGGTTAGATGAAAACATACTGTAAAATCCACCTTGGCTATTATAATTCAGATGAATATCTCCGTGGTAGTTCATTTCGTCATCCATATTCCATACACCATACATTCCTCCGCAAGCAGGAGAGTGTTCGTCATAAGCCGAAGCCTGTAAATAGACAGAGACAAGATATTGCCTGTCAATCAGGTCATCGCCGGTCTCCACATACGAACGTCGCCACATCTCTGTCCACCAAAGATCTTTCTGCTGTTTCAACCGACGGAGATCTTTTACCGACAAAGAGGTTAACCGGACGTAGGCTTCATCAAGACGCGCGTTATCTTCAGTACCTCCGCCCGATACATAAGTGACTACATACACCTTCTCACCTGCATTCAACGTGAAAGTACTTTTTACATTGTTTTCTGTATCCTGCTTCACCGACGAGACTGCCCCGATAATACGGGTAGAGACACCTGCTTGCGAAATCCAACGCACACTGTCTGTCAACGTCCGGCGATATGCTTGGGCAATAGTACCTTTCACCATCGCCTTATCCTCATAATTTGAAGTTGTTCCGCCTGCATAAGTATCTACAGTGATGGTAACAGGGTGTTCGGAAGCAGTGACAAGTTCCGTCACTATCACGTTGGAGCCTCTGCCCATCCAGCTTGTCATCTCCACAGCCGGCAATGTCCCGCTTGTCATTCGCAATTCATTACCCAACATATCCATTTCGTAACGGAACCCTTCGGCAGAAGGAGCATCAACCGATACTTTTATTCCTCCTATCGGAAGGGCCGCCGGTCCCCTGCCCGTCCAATCCTCCCAACCATCCGTCACGAAATCGACTTTCGATATACGAATGGTCTGGCTATTGGCAGTTGTATGGCTGACACATCCCACATCTCCATTGCCCATAAAAGGTCCCATAGGTGCATGCTTGTTCCGTATACTTTCGTAAGAGAAAGGTTCTTCCCATTTGGCAGTCAGCAAGTTTCGCTTTCCGGCGAAAAACGTTTCGTCTTTTTGTTCATCATACATAGACTCCATCCTCTGCATTTGAGCCCCGACCGCCTGCCGTCTCCACTGAAACGGCTTATCCTTTTTCAATTCCAGACATTCTTTCATCCCATCGTGTGCCCATTCCAAAGTCTCATCAGCAACAGCGTGAATGGTAAACGATTCAAGTCTGCCTGCTTTCCAGCAGATGTCCAGTGTGTGCCCACCATAAATACGCATTCCTTTGAGCGAACCATCGGGAAATCCAACGGGCCAGGCGGGCAAGAATTCGATATATCCGGATTTTGTAAACACCAACATCTCCATCAACAAACGAGGAAAACTCAATATCGCATCTAGATTGAAGATAGCACGTCCCGGCTCATGGGAAGTGATTAATCCGTCGTAAAGATAGTTCCGCTTACTAAAACGCTCTATGTTTTGCCGCACCTTATCCGCATCTCCCAAACGGGCGGCCTGAAGCGCCAGATGAATCAAACCGTGAGCAGAACTTGTATCAAATCCGAAACGTTTGTCCAACGCCACTTTTGCCGCCTTCTGTAATGCAGGATCGGCATCCGACCCAACCAAGTCAATCCCCGGGAAGACAGGATAAAGGTGGGAATTATGGCGGTGATTATAGATATCGGGATAAGCCGGATCCACCCACTCAGCCAAAGCGCCGTCATTGTTAATGCGGTAAGCCGGCAATTTCTGCAGTATAGCATTCCATCTTTCCATCTCAGCAGAAGAAGCATGGAAACGTCGGCCCATGTCACAAAGGAAAGTAAACACTTCACGGGCTATCGCCACATCCATAGTAGCATCTTTACTTAACCATGTATTCGTACCTTTCGGAGCGTTTTCCGGAGAAATAGAGGTTGTGATATGATATAATCCGTCAGTACCTTCCACCAAATAGTCTTCGTAAAAATCAGCCATTTCCTTGTATAAAGGATAGACTTTCTCTTTCAGATATGTCACATTGCCGGTCAACATGGCATATTCATACAAAGGACGCAAATTCCATCCTGCCCCACCTGCCCAAAACATCCATGGAAAGGAACTACCGAAGTGTGTCAGGTAGCCATTGGTAGGATCATTGTAATGAGCAACGACAAAGCCGCGGCAACCTAAATAATTGCGGGCGTTCAGTCGCCATCCCGGCAGCAGGCTTTCTATGTGTCGGTTATAACTTTCGGCACATTCGGGCAGGTTGCTCATCGTTGTGGCGGATATAGCCAGATTAAGATTGGAATCCCAGACGAAGCCTCCAATCCATGCAGGTTTCCATCCTCCACTCCATATTCCCTGTAAAGGAGGAGGGAATTTTCCACACGAAGAAATCAACAGATAACGTCCCATGGCATGAAGTTGTTCAAGGAACAAGGGTGTTGGCCCTGTTTCTTTGATCTGTGCCAACATCTGTTCAGTAGGCGTCACTGTCCATTGTTCACCACAACCTAAATCCAACTGCATACGGTGAAATAGTTCGCCGTGTTTTTGCGCATGAGGCCGCAACAACTTGTCATAGTTTGTAGCCAACTTATCCAGCCCGGCTTTGACAGCATCCAACGAAGCATTTCGGGCATCTTCCTGCGGGACAATACTCACTATAATTAATACTTCTTCTGCATTTCTGACTACCAACGATTTACCTTTCGTCTGTATGTTTCCTCCTCTCAAAGTAACTTTCGCCACTCCATCATATCCGCCGGGATCTTTGTCGTATGCGGCATGATAAGTGAGCCAATGCCCGGAAGCTTCCCGATTTACCTCAGAAAAGGCATGATCCAAATCGTGTTCAAAGTGTTCTCCTTCCCGTCCGGGAGTTTCCTCCAGACTAAGTTCCACATTTATTTTCCCTTTGTTGTTTGCTTTCAGGCGAATGACATTCACATTGTCTTTCCTTGAAGAAAAAACCGATTCTGTAAAACTGCCTGCACCTTGCTTCCAGACAACAGTCGCTTCCCCCGTCTCCAAGTTCAATTGCCGCCGGTAATCTGCTACCGGAAGAGGCAACTTGTCCAACTGACGGATGCAAAGATCGAAAGCCGGATGCGGAATTAACGGCCATCGTTGATTAGCTCCCATTGCACGCAATTGTCTTTCTGCCTCATCCGTCAACAGCCAAGCCGCTTCATCCGATTTACCTTTTTCCATTAGTTGACGAACGTATGGCATCAATTGTGCAGTTTGCGGAACAGTCACTTTATGCCTGTCCCATCCGCGGATAAACAATTCTTCATGAACACAAGTGATTCGTTCTTCCTGCGGACGTCCCGCTATCAAACTGCCAATCTTCCCATTGCCGGTCACGAAAGCGTCCTCCCATTGCAATGCAGGGTTCTTCGACCAGATAGTCCAACGACCGATAGAAGAATTAGCGGCAGCCAAGACACCTGTATTTAGCAAAAATCCCAATAATATTCCTAATCCACAGATTAAAACATGCTTCTTCATAGTTACTGATGATATTAATTCCATGTATCATATACCTTAACCCGCACCCTGGAATCTCCTTTAAATTCAATAGCGCCGGGTAAGTTCCCTCTTTTTTTACGCTTTCTCCCCAAATAGTCTTTATCGAAAGCCTTCTTTCCATCCGGCAACTCAATCCGCTGTCGGGGAATAACAGCTTCTCCCAATTGCTGCGAACAGACCAATGCTTTAGTACATTCCTTGCTCAATGATTTCGTAGGGATGAACTCCAGATACCAACCATCAGCCATTTCTTCTACTCTATATTGCACCAGTGTATCTACTACATTCCCTTCCATCTTTGTCGGCAATTTGCTATTCTCGTACATACTCAAATTTTCCCGTAAGAGCAAATTATTGAAGTAACACACATTCCCGCAAGGACAATCATGGTATCCCTTAATTTGAGTGTCATGAGGAAACATATAAGGAGTTTGCCGTTCATCCACATCGCCTGTAGGCCATATTTTCCAAGCAATTGTATTGTGTACAAAAGCAACTCCTTGTGAAAGTTTGACTTGCGCCAGTTCGGGCGACAAAAATAAATTATTATCCACAATGATGGGACCGTGGTTCACTTCCAAGGAGAAATCCTGTACTCTGTTGTCGTGAAGGAGATTACGTGTCACCCTTGTACCTTGTGTCATCCAGTCCAGCCAAATGCCGCCCTCCGTCCGATAAATGTGATTGTGTTCTATCACAGCGTCTATAGCCGCATGCAGTTTGATACCGGCCAATTCGTATCCCCAAAATGAAGAACTTCCGATATCATGAACCACATTGTCGCTAATGGTACTGAAGATTGCTCCCAAACTACCTGCGATACCGGCTTGTCCACAGAAAGAAACACGATTGTGGCGTACCGAATGACTGCCGATATGCTCCCTGTTCCATTGGTTGTCCAATGCCCTTTTGACAGTGCCGACATATCCTTCTACGCTTTCTGCCTTATTATCCCATTCATCTCCGTATTTACCTAAAGTAATGCCCACACATTTTGAATGAGTAACCACATTGTCCTCTATAGTCCATCCTTTACTCCAATGTGTACCGATAGCCCCTATTTGTTCAGCAGTGGGCGGTGCCCATGGCGTAGCAGCTTGACTGACGTGAAAACCTCTTACTGTAATGTAGTTGACAAACGGTTTCTCCGGATAGAATACCGTCCGGCGTACATTAATCTCCACCAGTTCACGGTTCGGATCGCATCCCGGAAAATTGGCCCATATCCATGTACTGTCATTTCCTACTTTACTATACCACAACTGACGATTACCTTTATTCAGAAGCACATCTTCCAACCGTTCCGTTTCCGCAAGGGCACGGTCATTCAAATATACTTCTCCGGTATGCGACCATTGTCCTCTTGCCAACCAATCACCATGTATCGTATCATTGTACGGATTGAAGTCGCCGAACAAACTATTAGGGATCACCGTTTCCCATGTCTCATTGTTCAGCCGTCTCCAATTTTTAATGACTTCGGAACCTTTGATTTCCACTTTTTCTCCTTCAGCCGCTTGATAGGTTATCGGTCGCTCTTTAGATTCTCCTCCCCGCGGTGGAGCAACTCTCTCCCTGTAAACACCTTCGTGTACGATGACAACATCTCCCGGGTATGCCCGTTCGGCCGCAGTCTGAATATGACGCAATGGAGCTGTCGCAGAGCCATCGGCACTATCATTTCCACTAATAGAAACATGCCACTGCCGAGGTGATTGTAAAGACTTCACCTCTTTGGCTTGTGCAAAGACACACATATATAGCATTGCATAAGTAGCAATAACCTTCATTAAACTCATACTTATTCCTTCCCTACCTTTAAACTTTTACGGGTAGAAAAACCTTTACCCGTAGCATTTATATTGATTTTCGAAATCTCACCGGTTCTCACCAAAAATGAAGCGACTCCTGCTTCCAGTGGATACGAAGTAGGACCTACGATTTCTCCTCCTTGTACCGACAATTCTACAGGAATTCCGTTAACAGGACAAAGTACTCCTTGTTTGTCCAGCATTCTGACATATACAATCAGCAAGTCATTCTTTGTAGCCGGTTTGCCACTCTCAAAATAAGTAATATCCAGACGTTCCGGGACTCCGGGAGTCTTCACCGTATATTCTGCCACTTTTTTCCCTTGATGATAACCGACAGCTTTCAATACCCCTCTCTCCTTAGGTACTCCATAAAACGTGAACGGTGGGAAATGAAGATTCTTGCCATTGCCTCCATTCGGTACGGGAATATAGTCACTATCCGGGCCTTTGTCAGCTGTTTGCCGTCTGATAGTTTTGCCATTTAAAACCAGTTCTACCTCATCCACATTACCGTACACCATTACTGTATCAGATAAAATTTCGTCCCTATACGCCGGAATAAATACCTCATAAGGCATCTTTCCCGAAGGTAGCATGCTACCTTCCGCAATCTGTGTTCTGAAAAAAGAAAGACTGAATTTAGGTAATCTAAAGATGTCGGCCACACCACTATAACAAATATTATCGCAACATCCCCGATTGTAATCATACATACTCCATACCGCATCCCCCATTGTCTTTGGATAATAAATACGGTATCGGTTGTGCGACCATTGCGCATTCCATGCGTTCTGAAGTTGAGCCTTTTCTCCGTCTCCCCGTCTGATACGTGTTGTGCTGTAATGCCCGCCAAACTCATAATCATAATATTCGCGTATAAATCCCGGTTTACCACTATTATTGGGACGTTTGAAGCCTTCTTCCCAGTCATTGTAACAGACATCAAATCCTTTATAACCATACGAATCGCCTGATGTGAAACATTGATCTCCCGGCAGTTCCTCATGGGCAATCTTGACTACTCCGTCTTTCCACTCGGCCGGAGGCCATGACTCATTAAGCGTTGTTTCCCACATCACAATGGATGGATGATTACGATCACGACGAATCATGTCACGCACATCCCGGTGCGTGAGCGATATGAACAACGGATTTTTATTGAAAAACTGCCATCCGGGTATCGGTTCTATGGCAAGAAGTCCCAACTCATCGCAAGCATCCAATGCAGCAGTAGCTTGCGGATAATGTCCCAAACGAACAATGTTGAATCCGTTTGAACGAATTTGATACATATCACGATATTGTGCCTGATCGGAAATAGCATTACCTACATACGGATATTCCATGTGTCGGTTACTACCTACCAACCTAAGCGGTTTTCCGTTGATGACAAACCCTTTTTCAATACTCATTTCTATATGACGTATTCCTATACGAGTTTCTTCCTTATCTACCACTTTCCCATTTTCTACGACTTCTGTCGACAACACATACAAATTCGGTTCATCCGGACTCCACAGAGCCGGATGTTTCACCTCCATGCGCTGGTTGTTTTCTATTGTTACGCCAGGGTGCAATGTGAGTGTTTCTGAAATGTTCTGTACTTTTTTATCCTTTCCTTTCTGCTTTTTCCAAGTATAAAGCGTGTGTCTAAGTTCCACCACTTTTTCCTTATCAGAAGTATTCTTTATTTCAGTTTTCGCATCCACTACCGATAACTCCTGCGACACCTTCGGATAGGTAATAAATATACCTGCTCCTGCCGGATGTCCGTCAAGAATGGGATGAGTAATATGTACATCAGCTTTCGCTATCAAGTGTACATTCCGATAAATTCCCCCATAATAACAAAAATCAAGTGTTTCCAACGGTTTTCCGGGAGGAATCAACGAATTGTTACGGTTGTCCAAACGGACTAATAATTCATTTTCTTTACCCGTTTTCAACAATCCGGTTGCGTCTACCACAAATGGGGTGTATCCTCCGGCATGTTGCATGACATGCTTACCGTTAATCCACACGTCGGCCAAGTGCATCGCGCCTTCAAACTCTATCCAAATATGCTTCTTCGCCTCCTCCGGCGTAATGGTAATCTTTTTTTTGTAATAACAGATACCTTGCCACTGATGCAGCACAGTCAATGGTTCTACAAATGGCGTATGCGGAAGAGTAATTTGTTCCCATTGTTTGTTCTCCAACTGCCGCAGTTCCGCTCCCAAAGTATTTTGCGGAACAGCCAATTCGCTATTCCCGTTCATATCCATGTGCTGCACATTGTATTGTGAACTCCAGTCACTTCCCTGATTCTTGATTTCCGCTTTCGACGTTTCATCGGAAATACGACAAAAGTTCCAATCCAGACTGATACAACGCTTCTGCGCAAGCCCCGGAGTCCCGAGGCTAAACGCAAATAGCAATAATAAAAAATAAAGCCTGTTATGAAGCAGTCTTTTTATTATAAAATTGCAACAAGGAATATATAAATTTACATTATTATACACATACATATCTAATTTCAATTTAAAATAAAGTCTAATAAAACGTTGATATCAATATAAAAAATATTTAGGGATTCCCTTTAGCCCAATCGATTCAGATAAAATCTTAGAAGTAAATCTTTTGGGAGCACTTGGACAAACATTTCCAGCATAAACAGTTATCGTTCCAGGCACAGTGCCAATACCTCCAGTCTCATCTACATATGCTAAATCTCTTGCAGAAAGCTTGAACTCTACAACTTTGTTTTCTCCAGGGTTAAGATTTACCTTTTTAAAACGGACTAATTGACAAAGTGGAGCTTCCTGAGCAATTGCTTTATGCGATAAATAGAGCTGTACAACCTCTTCACCGGCAAATTTGCCTGTATTGCTCACTTCAACCTTTACATTTAAGGTATCACCGATTTGTACTTCTGAAGGACATTCCAATTTCTTATATTTAAAAGATGTATAACTCAAGCCATATCCAAATGGATATAACACATCTCCGCCAAAATAACGATATGTTCTGTTCGACATGGAGTAATCTTTTATAGGAGGAAGATCAGCATCAGAATGGTAAAAAGTGACAGGTAATTTTCCTGAAGGATTATAACGGCCGAACAATATATCTGCCAAAGCAGTACCGGTAGACTGTCCACCATACCATGCTTGAATAATGACCGGCAAATTTTCTGCTTCCCAATTGAAAGACATAGCACCACCGGACATACAGATAAATATTAATGGTTTACCCAATAGATTCAATCTTTTCATTACTTCTGTTTGAATAGCCGGTAAAGCGATTGTAGTCCTATCACCTCCCACAAATCCTTCAAGCCCTCCGGCATCTCCTTCTTCACCTTCTAATATTGGAGAGATGCCACCGACATAAATTATTAAATCAACATCTTTATATTTATCGGCTAATCGCTCCAAGTCTACTCCCTCATTCAATTTAACAAAGTCGGATACCGAATCATATATAACCTCAATACCCTTTTCCGAACGTAAAGCCTCCAAAAGGGTTATGTTTCGACTAGGAATACCATTATAATTCCCAAGTTGTGTTATCCGGTTATCAGCATTAGGACCAATGAGCGCAATCTTTTTTATTTTAGACGACAATGGAAGTACTTTCTTTTCATTTTTCAACAGAACCATTGATTGGCGAGCCATCTTAAGTGCTTGTTCCTGATGTTCCCGGGATTCAAGCACCTCATAAGGTATATTTGAATAAGGCACCTTGCATGAAGGGTCAAACATACCTAAGCGGAAACGTATTTTCAACAGTTTCTTTAAAGAAATATCAATCTGTTCTTCAGTGATCAACCCTGCATTAACCGCCGCCGGTAATGAACGGTAAGTATCCCCGCACTCCAGATCTGTTCCATGTAATACCGCATCTGATGAAGCAGATATAGAATCCGTATGTGTTTTATGCCCGTACAAAAAATCCGTAATAGCCCAACAATCTGAAGTAACATATCCCTCAAATTTCCAATCATGAAGTAGAATTTTTCTCAGCAGCAGATTACTCCCACAACAAGGCTGCCCGTTGAAGCTGTTATAGGCACACATTATGCCTGAAACATCTGCTTCTTTTATCAATCTATAAAAAGCGGGTAAATAGGTGTCACGCAAATCATGGTCGCTGGCAGTTGCATTAAATTCATGCCTTAACGGTTCCGGGCCGCTGTGGACAGCAAAATGTTTGGCACACGCGGATACTTTTAAATAAGTAGAATCATTGCCCTGTAATCCTTTAACCATTGATATTCCCATTTCGGATGTAAGATATGGATCCTCACCGTATGTTTCATGACCGCGTCCCCAACGAGGATCACGGAATATATTTACATTAGGAGTCCAAAACGTTAGTCCCGTGTATCGATTAAGGGTATTTCCTTTTTTTACAGAGGCATTATATACTGCTCTTCCTTCGTCGGAAATCATTTCGGCGGATTTGAATAGTTCTTCAGGGTTGAATGAGGCTGCCAGTCCGATAGGTTGCGGGAAGACAGTCACCTTTTCTGTGGAGCGTGCCACACCGTGCAGACATTCATTCCACCAGTTATAGTCAGGAATTCCCAGACGATTAATTCCTCTGGAAGTATGTGTCATTTGAGACACCTTTTCTTCCAAGGTCATACGAGATACCAAATCGTTGACACGTTCGTCAATGGACAAATCTGTGTTTAAATAAGGAGGAATCACCTGAGCTTGTAAGGAAGTCGTTATTATTATCATTCCAAATAATAAAACTTTAGTAAAGTATCGATTGTTCATTTCCAGCATTTAATAAAACAAGTTAAATATAAATTCTGCAATTGCTATTTTTTACCAGTTAGAAATCTTAATATTATCCATAAACGGTTTCAGTCTTTTCCCTTCTTTAATCCACATATAAGTACAACGACTGTCAGTAGGATATATCAAATTTAATTGGAAATCAATCGGTTCTTCTTCAAATTTGAAGAAGAACCAATCAATCAGTTACTTATCCCTGTTTCCGGTAGAGATTACTTTCTATGTATCCGGATTCGGTAAACGATATCGAGTAGTCCTGTTATAATCTTTTTGTATCTTATTGAATCCGATATCATTTTTTTCCATAGACCAAAGTTCTTGTTCCATCCCAAGAAACAGCCTCAATGCGTGTGGAACCTTCGGGATAGCAAACCTTTGTTTCACTCAGGTCAGGAGAATCTGTTCCCACAATGGCAGCATATTTCAATTCATCTCCCTGATAGGTTTCAAAGACTACGGCATTTTTCCACACATCGTGATCGATGACAATCCAACCATTATTTCTTACCTTGACACCTTCATTATAAGTTCCTTCTACTGCTAATTTGTCCTTAAATGACTTCTGACTATTGGCTGATAAATAATAAAGTACGGGAGTAGCCGGTTTAGAATACTTGGAAGCATACTTCACCAACTCATCACAATCTGCTTGGGTAATAGTCATTTGTCCACGTGCATAGTCGTCCAATTCCTTATCAATAGGCTTCAGCATACCTGCCTTGATAAAGAAGTCGGTCAAATCCTCTTTCACAACATCCATAGTATTGCGCATGAAATTGAGCTGGAGTTGCCCGTTAGTCAATTGTGATTCATCCGTATTGCGTACAATCTCAGCCACATCACCGTACCAATCGCGTTTTTCTCCTCCCACAATCTCACGATAATATTTCACAAAGTGATCGCCTCCGTAAGGATACTTAGAAGGATCCATATTATCCTGTCCCTTTTGACAGAGCCACTGTTCCCCTTTGATGATGCCATAATTGAGATATGAATTAAAACGTCCTCCCAGGACATTGTTATCATTTCCATCGTTACACCTTTCACGTTCCAACGGCATATTCTCTCGATAGAATTTATATCGTGCACATACAGAATATACATTATTAGTCACTTCAGTGGTTGATACCCATTTCAACCCCGGTCTGATTTGATTGACATGTCCGAACTCATGCGCAATGGCCCAAACTCCTTCACGCAAAGATTTGGTGGTGCTGGCCAATTCGTTCATACAGCCTTCATACCATCCGGCTCCCCAACCATCAGCAAACAATCCGTCTTTGGTTACACGAGCAAACATATGGTTTTTAGGTCGATGTCCCCATTTATCTAATCCCATGAGTTCATGTTCCAATTCCACTATATCGTCATAGTTCTGTATCAATTTTCCTAAATTGTCACAATAAGTCTTTATACTGTTCACCCCAAACACCAGATTAACACGATCGCCTTTGATATCTATGCAACCATAAGTAGCTTTATTCAAAATTTCACGCCAGTCGGCCGATACATCCCGATGTTTGTCGTAATATCCGTTCACTTTACCGGAAGCGATATGCAATTTAAGAGCTGGTGCAGTTTTCCAATTCGGAGTATAATACTCAATATAACTCAATCCTCCATGTGCAATCCTCAACTTGTTAATACCCTCACTTAAAGGATATGAAGTCGGATCCGGTGTACGTTGTCCTTGTCTTATTGCATCGAAATCGTACACTTTCAAATTCACTTGTTCTCCATTGGTATTGCCTAAAATTACGATAGCCTCCTCGCCATCCTTAAAATAAATACCTGTGGGGTTCTCAAACGGATTATACCCACTAGTTTTCAGTTCTGCCGCCAAATCGTTAATTTCACGATAAGGTTCATAAGTTTGCACACGGTACTCCAAATCATAGGTCTTGTCATACAAACTTTGCGCTATCATTCTGAAAAA
>NZ_MNQN01000108.1:0-33779 GCF_001915455.1 Bacteroides sp. 43_46
TCGAACTCGCGACCCTAACCTTGGCAAGGTTATGCTCTACCAACTGAGCTATTTCCGCATTTTTTCGTTTGCGGTTGCAAAGGTAGGGATTTTCCGTAAACCTGCAAACATTCTGCACACTTTTTTTCACAGAAATCTCTGCACTTTGCCTCCACCGCCAAACAATCTTTTTGATTATCAACTCATTCGGTCACGATAATCTTCATAAGAAAATTGCTTGTATATTTCAGCCTTCCCTTCTTTCGTCCACAAAGCAATGGCAGGATGATGAATTCCGTTAAACATATTCGTCTTTACCATGGTGTAATGAATCATATCTTCAAACACGATCCGTTCTCCGATTTGCAGTTCATGATCGAAACTCCACAGCCCCATATAGTCACCGCTCAAACAGGAGTTTCCTCCTAAACGATAAATATATTTTCCTTCATTTCCCATTTCCGCACCGCGAACGGCAGGCTGATAAGGCATTTCCAGACAGTCGGGCATGTGGCAGGTGAAGCTGACATTCAATATGGCAGTTTTAATACCACGGCTTTCTACAATATCCACGACTTCAGAAGTCAGCACACCCGTCTGCCAGGTAAAGGCCGAACCGGGTTCAAGAATAATACGTAAATGAGGATAACGGGCTTTCAGTCCCTGCAATAATTGTATCAGATGTTCCGTATCATAATCTTTACGTGTCATCAGATGTCCGCCGCCCAGATTCAACCATTTCAGTTGCGGAAACCAACGGGAAAACTTTTCTTCGAGATGTTCCAACGTTCGTTCCAACTCAAAAGAAGAAGACTCGCAATGGCAATGGCAATGAAAGCCTTCGATACCTTGTGGCAACGTATCCGGCAATAAATCGGCAGTAATTCCGAAACGCGTACCGGGAGCGCAAGGATTGTAAAGTTCCGTTTCTACCTCCGAATATTCAGGGTTCACACGGATACCACAAGAGATACCACCTCCTTTTGCTACGGTCATCGGATAGAAACGTTCGAACTGTGCCATAGAATTAAAAGTAATATGGCTACTGCAACGCATGATTTCCGGGAAATCCTGTTCTGTATATGCAGGTGAATAAGTATGTGCCTTACTTCCGAACTCTTCCAGCGCCAAACGTGCCTCATAGACCGAGCTTGCTGTAGAATGGTCTATGTATTCACGGAATATAGGGAAAGAGCGCCACATAGCAAACGACTTGAAAGCAAGAATAATCTCCACTCCCGCCCTGTCGGCTACGCTTTTTATCAAACTCAAGTTCTTTCTTAAAAGTTCTTCTTCCATGATGTAGCAGGGAGAAGGAAACTGGGTAAAATCTATCATAATCTATTGTATTATCTTAAAATAACGCCTTATGGACGTGGCTGCAAAAATACAAATTCAAGAACAAAGAGAGATTGTTTTATTTTTAATTAAGATATTTATTTTGCGTATTGGGCGTGACGGCGTACATTCATTCGTGATACAGTTCTAAACTAAATATTACATAGCAAAAAAATATCTATCATACTATCATTTATTTTTATAGTTTTCTTATTATCAGTATTATATGCATGATAGATAACTTATAAAAAAGATATCTATCATGCTTTTATTACAAAAAATGTGTATCTATCATATTAATGCTACATCTATTTTAGCGTAGTACCAAGCAAAATTCCCCTTTAAAAGGTATAAATATGTATACTTTATAGGATAATAACCCGTATTCGACAGCTTAATAACCCATTTGGAAAAGTGGTCTTTTTATAGCACACATATGCGGGCTGTATGGCCCACGTCTGTAAACCGTACATCACACGTATGCAGGCTGTACATCACACATACGTGGGCTATAGAATAAGCGTCATTAAAATTGGATTATTGGGCCATGATAGCTAGGTTTATACGGGTTCATTGCAGAAAAAACAAGCTATCTTACACCTATTTTACCTTTATCCCGCTGTGTTATTGATGAGAGATACCCTATTTTTGCAGTAAAAGTATGATATATACCTTTCTTATAAGTTATCTATCATAGATACAATATTGATAATGAGAAAATTATTAAAATGAATGATAGTAATGATAGATATTTTTTTATTATGTAATATATAGCTCATTTCTCTACTGAAATGAGTAAGTACAAAATAATTTCAAACAGTTTTTATCTTCTTACTTCTTAATATTTACTAATACAGATCGTATAGGATTATATATTCGGTCGAATAAAGTCACATCTTCAGTAATTATTTCCGCTGTCCCCGGCATTTCTTGACTAAACTGTAAATTTTTACCATAATTAGTATATAGTCCATTTGGCAAAGTTACATCAACTAAATAATTCTTCTCATATGGCATCATAGATATAGCTTGTACAGTTCCTTGCACAACACCGAATTCTATATATGGATAGCTATCTAACTTAATATTGACTTTCTGCCCTATTTTAACTTTACCGGATTTTGCTGTCGGCAGTAATAATTTGCCAACTAACTGATTTTCTACAGGAATAATAGTCATTACTTCTTCGCCTGGTGTTACATATTGCCCTATTGACCAATATTTTGAAAAAGACGCTTTGCCATCGTAAGGAGCCACTATAGCAAAAGTTTGAATCCACTGATTTAGCTCAGTACGCATGTTCTTGAAAGCAATTTCCATATCTTTAATTAATAATTTCTCTTTCTCAATCAACTGGTCAGTATTCTCAATTAATGCGTGTGCTAATTGGCTTTTCTGTATTCTGATATTCTCTATCTCTACTTTATTAGTCATCAATGTGACTTTTTTTTGTATTAATAGACTTTTCGCTTGTTCGTATTCAATCATAGTAGCGGCGTTACCAACAAATAAAGTACTGTCTCGCGTAAAAGCTTGCGCCGCAATATCACAATTGGCATTTTCAAGTTCATATTTTTTAAGTAAAGACTGTTCATACGAGTTAGTATGCTGTATTTCTTTCAGTAATGCTTGCTGTTTCTTTTCAAAAGTCTTGAGCCTACAAAAAATGTCATAGGCTTCAATTGCTTTTTGGAGTTCTGAAAAGGAGTTTGTTAAATCGCCAAGTTCTAGATTTTTTTTACTTGCAAAAATGTTTACTTTGTTTTTATATTGTTCTGTACTTATGGAGTCCATCACCAATTTCAACCATAATACATCATCCACATTAGCAGAGTTCTTTATTACGGCAAGAATTTGGTCTTTCTTTACAATATTGTTTTTTTCTACATACATCTTTTCAATAAGTCCCCCACCTTTATTGATTAAATGAGAGGGAGGCAAATTTGTGGTTATATTTATACTGCAACTAATTGTTTCCGGATAATAGAAAAACACACTCCCGACTAATAATATCAATACACTAATGCAAATAATACCAATACCGGTTCGCATGATCCAATTGGGAGACTTTCCTAGTATAGCATCAATCTCAGAAGTCCGAAGTTCTATGTTATTTTCATTTCTTTCCATTATTCCGATAGATTTAGTTGGTTCTTTACTAATGTATAATAGTATCCTTTTTGATTAAGCAATTCTTGATGATTTCCTGTTTCTACAATCTTACCTTTATCTAACACTACAATTTGATCGGCATTTTGTACGGTGCTCAATCGATGCGCAACTACCACCACAGTTCTTCCCTCAAAGAAGCGTTCCAGGTTTCGCATAATTTCAGACTCATTATTTGCATCCAGTGAATTAGTTGCTTCATCGAAGAATATGAAATCTGGACTTTTATAAACGGCACGTGCAATTAGAATGCGTTGCTTTTGTCCCTGGCTAATTCCGCTGCCTTCTTTACCTATTACCGTATTATAGCCGGAAGGCAGTTCCTCTATAAAATCATGAATATTCGCAATAGTCGCGGCATTGTACAATCTTTCTTTGTCTATATCGTCATCCCCAATAGCTATATTCTCAGCCACAGATTCTGAAAACAAATATCCTTCTTGCATAACAATACCACATTTCGACCGCCAAAAACGAGGATTGATATGGGTAAGATCCAAATGTCCGATTTTAACACGACCTTTATCCGGAAGATAATTTCCCATTAACAATTTAATTAATGTTGTCTTACCACTCCCACTAGCCCCCACAATCGCAGTCACTTTATTCTGAGGAATTACCAAATTTATATCCGATAGAACGGGAGTTAATTTCGAGCCTAAATAACTGAAGTTAAGTCCTTCGATTCTTATATTATGGTCTTTCGTCTCCAATTCTGTTATATCATTTTCAGTTATCTGGTCTTCATTAGCTTGAAAATGAACCTCTCCTAAACGTTCCAAACTAATTTTTGCATCTTGATAAGCATGTATAAATCCTATCATATTTTCGATAGGAGCTCTTAGTTGGCCTATTATATAGGAGAGAGACATCATCATACCAAGCGTCATTCGTCCTTCAATAACTTCTTTCGCTGCTATAACGGATAAGATAATGTTTAATGTTTGAGAAATAAAAAAAGCTCCTCCACTTTGTACCTGATCAATAGACACTCCTTTTACTGTGACTTCGAAAAGTTCAGCTTGTATTTTCTCCCACTTACAACGAACTTTATTTTCGCAATTATTCAATTTTATTTCCTGTGCACCTTCTATCAACTGGATAATGTTACTTTGATTCTTGGCAGCTTTCTCAAAACGCTTAAAGTCCAATTGCCTACGCACTCTTAAAAAAAGGAATATCCAGCCCATATAAATAGAATGTCCTATCACAAAGATGACAAGAATTTGCATATTGTAAATAGCAAGTATAATGCTAAACACAATAAAATTGAATAATGAAAAGAAAGTTGCAAGTGAGGAACTTGTGAGAAAACTTTCAATACGCGAATGATCTCCAATGCGCTGCATGATATCTCCGGTTTTTTTTGAATCAAAAAAACGAATAGGCAGTTTCAGTAATTTAAAAATAAAATCAGAGATTAGCGCAACGTTAATTCGCGTATTGATATGTGTAAATATCCAGCTTTGTATGAAACCGACAGACAATTGGCTAGTCGATAATATTAATTGCGTGACTAATATTAGAATAATAAAATTCAAATTGTTATTTAATACACCCACATCTATCATCGACTGTGTCAAGAATGGAAATATCAATTGGAACACTAGCCCCAACAGCATTCCCATTACAATCTGCACAAACATCTTTTTGTGAGGACGAAGGTAATTTAAGAAGAATAAAATACTCTGCTTTTTAGTTTCATCATTAATGCCTTTGTCATAAAAATGAATAGAGGGCGTCAGCATTAAAACCATGCCCTTCTCTTTTCCTTTTTCAACAGAGCTAAGCCACCCTTCACAAAATTCTTCGATGCTATACTTCAAACATCCAAATGCCGGATCGGCTACATATATTGTAGCCTTAGGACTATTTCCTGACTTATGAACTTTTATTTTATATACCACTATAAAATGATCTTGCTTCCAATGTACAATACAAGGCAAGATTACCTTATTTGCCAACTTGGAAAAGTCAGTTTTGATGCCCATCGCACGAAAACCAATACGTTCTGCCGCATCACTAATGCCAAGTAAAGTGACTCCGTTACGGTTTGCATAGCAATACTCCCTTAAAGTTTGTAGAGAATGCATTTTACCGTAAAACTTAGCAATCATTTGCAGACAAGCCGGACCGCAATCCATAGAGTCGTGTTGATGATAAAAAGGAAAAGCCATATAAGTCCTTTTAATTAAGTGATTTTATTAACTTAGTGATTCTGTAGCTTGTAGCGATTTCATTTTTTTATCATACAGATTTCGAATAAATGTATCTACATTAACATCAGCTGTGGTTAATGGGCATATAGTATGTAGCAGTTCTTTGGGAGTTTCTAAAAGTTTTTGGGAACAAGGTCCTGTGCACAAAGGCATATGTTTGCAAGCTAAACACATTTCATTTTCAAACGTTGCCTTAGCATACATTTTCCTCATTTTCTCTTGCTTCCAAAATATATGTCCATCATCTTGCAGTTCTCCCAACACATACTCATCAGAATATGCCCTTGCCGTGCATTTATATATTTTCCCGTCAAAATTGATTTCCGTATGATAATAACGATCTACATAACATGTATGTCCTTTCAAAACTGATAAATAACTAGTAGGGCTCTCTACATCATATCCCAACTCTTTGCAATAATCAAATATAGCCAATTTATTAAGATTATTACCTTCCTCGTTTCTTTTACTTTCAGTTTGCCATACACGATGGAAACTTGGATTTATTTTATAACGATATTTAATTGGAATCATTTCAAACACCTCTTTCATATTACTTTTCTCCAATGTCTGGGTGTCATAGTTTATTCGTAACGTAATATTTACATCGGGAATATTTTCACATAGACAATAAATACCTTGAAGTATTTGCTTGTAAGATGGTGCTCCGTTCATATTGCGTATTCGATTATGTCTTTTTTCATCGCCATCTAATGTTATCTGGAAATGCTTCATACCCAATTCATTCATTTTTTTAGCCCTTTCTTCTGTTATCAATGAACCATTTGTTGTTGCTTGAGTGAAAAAAGACAATCCATTTTCTGTCATTATATCACGAAGCTGTTCAGATAAAGGAACAATAATCTCGTCAAAATACAATAAAGGTTCACCTCCAAACCAATCAAGGAACAAACCACTGATCCTTTCTTCTTTAATCATCAATTTTACATGCTTTTTAATTTTTTCCATAGTCTCTTCAGACATTTTTCCTGTCACATGATCTTCGTAGCAATACCAACACCTGAAATTACATTCTAATGTAGGATTAAGGACCAAACGATAGGTCTTATCCAAAAAAACTTTCTTGTGATTTATGAGCCGAATAACATCTTTCTGATCCCTTTCTGTATCAGTGATAAATTCCCAATCTACAAACTTCTTGAACATAGAATTATATTCTAATTCAAAAGAAATAAGATCATTGAATTGATTCTGAAGAAACTGATTTTCTTGTTCTGATACAGAGAAAATTTGACCGGAAATGCTATTGAAATAAATTGTCCGATCTCCGTTGTTAACATAATAATTATAAAAGCTTAATTGATACATATCATCTAATATTTTTGGTTATACAATTCTATCATTTTTTTAAGATCATCCAGTGTAAACGTCTCATGGAAACAATCTATACTCCATGGTATATCCGGCGTAACATCTTCAAAATATATATGAGCACTTTTGGCACAAATAAAGGGCAAATTAGTATTCGGCAATTTATATCGGATTAATGGCGAATAAACCTGATTATAATGTCCGGGAGGTTCTCCTACAAATATTCCTCTACGAGATCTTTTCATTAATACATAGAAAAAATATGCAGCCGAATATGTCCAATGCCCAGCTATTACAAACACATTACCACTATAACCTGTTGCCACGTGAGGATAAGTACAATGAGCCGTATTTTTATCAAAAACCACAGGAATTGCAACACTGTCATGCTGCAACTTATTAAACAAAGCAAGAACAGGCCAATCTCCTCCCCCAGTATTCTTCGAAATATCAATAAATAGATATTTATAATCATTAATTTTTTTTTCTACAAAAAGAGTGTCAAGTGTTTTTTGAAATGTCTCAATTAAACCGTCTTCAGCCAAATCAGGTAAACTGAATGAGTTAACTTCGAGATATGCAATTGATTCTTCAGGATAAAATTTATAGTCTAATGGAATGTCAGTGAAAACTTTACCATAATCCGTGTAACGGTCTGAGATACCCATTTCAGTTTTTACTATTTCCTCTCCATTTTTTCCTTGATATACAACTGTATAAGGAGGAGCCAATTTTAATACAGAATATGTCAAGGAAGGGAAACGTCTCCTTAGATTACATAACCGTAACTTTGGATTTTCTTCCGCATTTATGCATTTATATAGTTCGTGAATAATCTTTTGAGCTTCCAACCCATTGATTGATAACACTTTCATACCATTCATAAATATCTCATTATCAGTGACACTGTCAGGATATAAGAAAGAAGCATCTTTGTAAGATAATGGAAAAGAACTTCTGACATCAATATAATCCATACCGGAATGCCCATCCAAACAATGCTGAAGTCTTAACATTGTTTTCCATAAATCAACAACATTCATTGAATCCGTAAGCATACTTCGTGCTTGCTCCACTTCATTGTTGAAATAATCTTCCGAAACGAATGCATATAAATTAGGATGCTTAGTCTTCAAAGTATTTATATAATAATCAAAATCTTTCGTGACATGAGCAAAAGAATAGGTGGGAACTATTCCTTGTGAATACGAAACTTCTACTAAAAGAAAAAGCAAAAAAATAGTATATATATTTTTTTTCATATAACTTAAGGATTATGAGTAAAAGTATAAGCTGACATTACGAAAATTCTATCAGCTTACACTTATAAATAATGTAAACAATTATACGTTATATAATTGTTTCATTCTCCCTATAATAAACTGGCAGGTTTCGCAGTTGGTTTATCTGTGGGAGAATCCGTTGGTTTACTGGTTGGTTTTGTTGAGGGGCCACTACATGGCATAATATTCGTGTTACTTCCATCACCGCAACTACCAATTTTTGTTTCACACGTCTTTACATTTGACTTGCAGTCATCACCAGTTGTATTATTACTACAACCAGAGTATGAACATCCAGGGTTTACAGTACATCCAGGAAATGTACATCCAGGATTAGTTTCACCTGCCCCACCGACCACATGAGACATCGTCATAGAAGTAAGTGTCTCCTCACTAAAAATAGGAGCTACTTCATCGAATTCCATACCCAACTTTTGAACAAGGAGTTCTTTACTCGTCAATTCTTTTTCTTTCATACATTATTATTTTAAATTATTAAACAATAGGTTGCATAGCTATTGCCATTTAGCAACCAGTTATATAGCCATTAATATCCTTGTTCAATATAGTTTTGTAATATTGTTTTAGTTCTTTTATGCTTGTATAGTTTTTAATCAACCACTCTTTAGCTTCCCTAAATTCAGCGGGTGACAGTTTCTCTATTTTACTATATATTGTTTGTTTCAAATCAGTAGGAAAAAGCGTTTCAGCAATCAATAATTTATTGTAGATTCTATAAGTAATTCCGTCTGAGAACGGTAATACTTTTCGATACACATGTCCTATGGCAATTTCCTTGAGTAAGAAACAGCCTCCTCCCTCCATCCATGCTTTCACACTGATATAAGGTTCTTCGTTACCATACATTTTTAACCCTTCCAAACCTCTCAAATATTTCCAATAACTTTTGGAAGTGAAATAAGTAGCTCCTAAAACACATGGAATTTCAATCAATCCTGATTCGGGAGAGATATCTTCGTAAACCCATTCCGGTTCCAAAAGTTTTTCATCATCTGTGAAGTTTATTCTTGCCCCAAACGGTGTTCCTGCTTCAATCTCCCAATTTTCGTTTAGCACTCTTGTTTGACAACAATAAATACTATTCGTTCTTTTTCTCAATTGTTTGATTATAGCATTGCACCAGTCATTTTGATAGAATTGCATATGAGCATCTACCGTGAGTAAATAGGGAGTTTCAATAGCTGATATTCCCATTTCACGACATGCTGCCGGCCCTATTCTTTTGTCATTCTCTATCATTCTTATGCCGAATGATTTTTCCAATTCCATATAAGGGTAATCATCGGTAGAATTATCATTGATTGCAATAATATCTATCGGACACGTTGCAGTTTCCATAATACTTATTAATGTCCGCTTCAGATTTTCTCCTTCATTCATAAAAGGAATTACAATGCTAAGTTCTTTCATCCTTTTATACATTTATGATTTTTCTATCACGTAGTTTATCTATAATTTCATAAATAGCTCGTACATATGTTTCCGGAGTCAACATATTGTGCATATTCAGAAAGTTCCATGAAGGTAAAAACTTCTCTACTACTTCTCTACCTAAAGACGAATTTTGTTCTATTTTACTCACAAACCATTCTATTGCCTCCTGCCTTACAATAAGTGAACCGTTTTTCTGTTCCGAATGATGTTGAGTGCTGACTTGTGCTCTATGACATCTATATTGTAGTAATGTTTGAGGTATGTTAGCGAATTTTCCACCAGCTTTGGCTATGTCTACCCACAACTTATAATCTTCACAATAAATATAGTCATCGGAATAACGAAGATTATTTTTATCTATAAATTCCTTCTTTATGCAACTGGTTCCATGCACAACCGGAGAACCCCACAAGAAAAAACTAGTTATTTCCCTATGCGTCAATGGATACCATGTGATCATTTCGTTGATATTTCCAAACATTTCAATATACCCCCCACATACATCTATCTCAGGATAAGCTCGTATAAAATCTAATTGGCTTGACAAACGATTGGAAGGCATTATATCATCGGAATCGAAATGCGCAATATATTCTCCTGAAGAGACCTCTAATCCCAGGTTCAAAGTAGCGATATAATCATGCGGAGCACTAATGAATTTGATTCGAGGATCAGAGTAAGACATTATAATCTCTTTGCTCTTGTCTGTCGACCCATCATCAATGATTAAAAAATCAAAGTCTTTATAATCTTGTTTTAAGACACTTTCAATTGCCTCGTTTAAGTATGCTTCAGTATTATATACTGGCATAAATACCGTGAATGCTTTCATGTTCGTATAGGTTGGTAAGCAAATAGCTTATCCATATAAAATGAGTATTGTCGTTATTTCATTGTGCTTATGTCACACATTATTTTTTGTAAAGGAAGAAATAAAATACGACATTACCCAACTGATTGGGTAAATATTTGTTAATATTAAAAATAAAGTATTCTACCTTTATATTTTCATGTTTTTCAACATATTATAGATAAAAGGAAACATAAAAATTGTCATTTACATAGCTAAATATATTCCTATATAATTGTATACATTGAACTTTTTCTTATTTTTGGACCTTATTATATAAGACGTGTAATTGTTTCATCCCAAATACTTGACTGATTATGAATAAAGACTTAAGAAAAGTAGTGATTCTGCTGGCACACCCCAACATCAAAGGATCACAGGCAAACAAAGCATTAATCGATGCTGTCAGTGACATTGAAGGAGTGGCGGTGTTCAACCTTTACGAACTGTCAGAGGACATTGCTTTCAATGTGGACGAATGGAGTAAAATCATCTCCGACGCTTCGGCCGTTATCTACCAGTTTCCTTTCTACTGGATGTCTGCCCCGTCATTACTAAAAAAATGGCAGGACGAAGTGTTCACTCACTTGTCCAAGACTCCGGCTGTCGCGGGCAAACCGTTAATGATAGTAACGACCACCGGCTCCGAATACGATGCTTATCGTAGTGGCGGACGAAACCGATTCACAACCGATGAACTTCTACGTCCGTATCAAGGCAGTGCTATTCATTCGGGTATGGCGTAGCAGACACCTATTGTCGTTTACGGAATGGGAACTGCAGATGCAGGAAAAAATATTGCCGAAGGAGCGAATTCATATAAGCAACGGATAGAAATGCTTATCAATAGCAGTAACGCAGGGAATAATTGGTAAAACAATAAAAAGCGTAGCTTTATCCGTCCTAAAGCTACGCTTTAGCATCCCTAAAGCACTGCTTTAGACCTCGTAAACCACTTCTTCTTCAGCGTCAATACCGGCAGGAAAATAAAAACTCCAATTACCGACATAACCAATCCCCCAATCGTACCTGCCGCCAACGGAAACCAGAAACCTTCTTTCTCCGCACCTATCATGAAAGGAATAAATCCCAGAATAGTGGAAACCACCGTCAGGAAAATAGGAATCACTTTCGTGTTCCAGGCTTTCACGTATGCCCGGAGCGGCGAGAGACACGGGTAACGTTTACGAATAGAATTATATTCGTTCAGGATATAGATACTAGCATTTACTGTGATACCGCAAAGCAGAACAAAAGAAGCAAAACCTCCCTGATCAAAATTCAGTTTGAACCAGTAGAATGTAAGAAACACTCCGATATAAGACACCGGAATCACAAAAATAATCGCTAACGGCTGTTTCAAAGAATTGAACAGAATACTCGTAATAAAGAAAATGATAGCAATCACAATAAGCAACAGACGATATTGCTTATTGTCCTTTCCTCCCCACGACCAGTTATTGTCCTCCGATTTGGCAGTATATCCCATTGGAAGAATCTCATTAAATTCCTCCAGATCTTTCTTCAACAGCTTATGCCCCTGTTCCGAAGAACCGATATACTCATATTGCAGGCACAGCCGGTACTGCTGATTTTCCTTGGCTACTTCCTGCGGCATCTGCCCTTTTTCCACTGTTGCCAGTTCCGACAGTTTATATTCTTTTCCGCCTGCCGGAAAAGGATAATACTGCATTGCCCACACATCCCTTTCTTCCGACTGGCGGGAAGACAATTTTATTTTTTCCGTACCTTCTTCCGTCGTCACCGAACCAATCTCCATATTCCGTCCATATATCGGTCGAATAGCGGAAAACAATCTTCCGGCTCCGATATTTTCCTCCGCCATTCGGAGCTTGTCCAGACTGAAATAAAATTCCATATAATCATCCTTCCACCACGAGAAGTCGGAACCGATCGTCACTTCCTTGATGCGGCGGTGAGACAAGAACTTCTCTTTCAGTTGTTCCGCCCGGTCATACAGTTCGTCATAATTATACCCATACATTTTCACCCGGAATGAACCCGCACTCTCACGCACATTATTACTGAATCCTTGGTCCTGCAATCCGTAAATACTCCAATCTCCTCCCCCCAATTGAAGTGCCTTGTTTATCATATTAGCTTTCAGCGTATACGGGAAACCGCTCTTTTGGTGCTCTTTCGTGAAATAAATATGAATAGATGCCCTGCGTGCACTTTCCACAGACGTCTGGAACTGCTTGATTTCTTTAAATTCGCTCAAGTAAGTTTCCATTCGCTTAATCAACGTATTCATCTGCTCCAGCGTACTCCCATTCGGCAAATTGGCATTGGCATGAAGCACCACTTCTTCATTACGCGTAAAATAACTTCCTTCATATACTTTCTGTACAAAAAGTCTTAAAGCTCCTCCCAATGCTTTATCCACTACCGGTTTTACCTTCTCTTTATACGTAGAAGCACCCAGTGTCTTATTATAAAATTCCGCCCATTTATCTTCCCCCTTCATCTTTTCCGGCAACAGAAATACCGGTAATCCGAAAGCCAGCAACAATAAAATGCAGACCGCCACCCTCCACCGGCAAAGAATCCGTATTAGCCAACTGTAAAAACGGCTGAAATATATCGGAAAACGATGCATTTTAGAACGTATCCACATAAAGAAACGTATATTTCCCGACTTCCACTTCGCACCTGAAAGCGAAGATTTTTTCCTCCGCTTCAATCCGGTTTTGTCGATCAGGGAAGGAACAAAAAACAGGGCAACCAGCAGTGATACCCCAAGATTAATAATCACTACCGCAGCAAAATCCTGCAAGTTCAGGCGTATCTTCTCATCGAGGAAAAAGATAATGACCAAAGCCCCCATTGTAGTCAACGTAGCCGCCAGTACGGACATAAAAGCCTTCCGGTTTCCACGCCGCAGATAATGGTCGCTCATCACAATCGTATTGTCAATCACCAGATTTAGAGAAACCGTGATACCTGCCAGAGAATACAACTGCATTTCAAGTCCGAATGCATAATAGAAGATAACGGCTATCGCTACATTAACTGCCAGACTGGTTACAATCAGAAACAAATACTTCGGACTAAAAGTAATCAATAGCACAAACAGAAGCAGAATCGCTACCGTCACCCCCGTTCGCAGATAAATCTTCCCCAGTTCTTCCTGAATAAACTCCGTTGCATCATAGCTGGTATGAATCTCGTATCCCGCCGGAAGAAGTAACCGGATATCATCCATATATGCTTTCACTTCCTTGCTCAATGCCAACTGATTGGCCGTTTCCTCCGCCACGACAGACAGATAGATAGAGTTCAGACCGTTAATTCGGTAGTAACTTTGCGGCTGTTCCTCCACACGGGAAACTTTTACCAATTCATTCAGACCAATGATTTTGCCATCTTTCATCTTCACCTGTATCCGTTCCGCATCAAAGTCCCGGTTATTATATTCGGGAACCAGCGCCAGACGGATCCATTGCCTGCCCGAACTCCCCTGTTCCATATCGTATGTACCCAGAAACTCTTTCTGGTAATGCAACCGGACAGCCTGACGGATATCATCCGTACTTATCCCAAGCGTATGTAACTGTTCGGAGTCATATTCCAACCGCCATTCCATTGGAGTAGCCCCGCCAAGATTAATCTTATAAATTCCCGGAAGTTGTGCCAAACGTGTCTTTATATGTTCTTCCGCATACTGTTGTATCAGAATGGGAATAGCAGGCGCATTAATCGTAAATGCCATAAAAGGGCCCTGGTTGTTCTGCCCCGGACTCTGCATCTGAATATACGGATAGCTCACCCCGTCCGGCAGTTCCGGCCATGTCTGACGAATGATGGTGGACGCTTCAAAACGTGCAACTGCAACATCCACATGTTTATCCAGATTCACGCTGATACTGCCCCACCCGTTTCCTGAAGTAGAATAGATACCCCGAATCCCTTTCACGCGGGCAAGCATCGCCTCCAGTTTGCTGGTAGCTGTCATTTCCACCACGCGTGCCGAAGTGCCGGGCATACTGAAACGCACCGTGAAGCCGGGTAATGTCCGTGAGGGGTTCAGTTTGACCGGAAGCAACGGCACAAGCGCCAGCCCGACCAATGCCACGCAGACAAAAGCCACAATCAGGGTGAAAGCGGAAGCCTTCGAGGACTTTTTTATTTCAAGATTTATATTTTGCATTACCATTATTTATGTAAATAGAAATCTCTGTCATATAAGCGACAGCATCTCTGTTTATGACGGACTTAATGGAGATACTACCGAGAATAAACGCCGCAATTATCATTTGATCAGCTTGCCTCCGTTAAAATCGAACCTGTCCGAAAGTGAAAGTTTTGTAGCAAAATCAAACAACGTAAGCCGTCGTATCTTGTAATAATTCAACCAGTAATTCTGCAAAGCAGAGATAAAGTTACGCTGTGCCTGCTGCTGCCTGTTCAGAGAAAGAGTCAGGCTGTTTATATCCGCTTTGCCGATGATAAAACGCTGCTTTGTCTCATTATAAGCGAGTATGGACAAATCCAAAGCTTCTTCCGCACTGGCAATCAATTGTTGCTGGATATTAAAATCACTCACTGTCATTATCACTTCCTCCTCAATACTTATCTCGTCCTGGCGTGCCGAAATCTTCACCACATTCAAGTTATTCCGTGCCATATTATACTTTCCTTTGCGGACGCCCCAGTCCAGCAACGGAATAGAGACACTGACCGCCACCAAATCCTGCTGCATGGGCTTATGATAGACATCCCCGAAATTGTCCGCCACCTGATTAAAACCGATACTGGCATTCACACTTGCATTAAAGCGCGACTCCTTTTTAGTCTTATCCACATTACGCTCCGCTTCCAGCACATTCTGTTTCAATTCCAACAATTGCGGGTTGTTGCTCCTTCCCCACCTCAAAGCCTCATCTATCGGAATCTCCAGCATTCCCGGACGGGAAGGAAGTTCCAGCTCGATCTGCGTATTCTTATCCAGATTGAGAAAAGAAGCCAATGAGAACATAGCCCGCTTCAAATCGCTTGCTTTATTCTGCAATGTGTTCTGCGCATTCACCCGATCCAGCTTCAGAGTCAACAGGTCGGCTTGCGAGATAGCTGCGATCCGGTGCCGTTGTTGCCCGATGCGGTACAACGTATCCGTAGAAGCCAGATTTTCTTTTGCCAGGTTATATTCCGCTTGTGCCATAGCCAGAGAGAAGAAATAACTCGTTGCCGTTTCCGAAACTTTCTCCACATTATAAAGAAATTCCTTTTTCACACGTTCATATTTCAAAGGCTCTATCTTCCGTTCCCATTTGAATGGATTATACCCCACCAAACTTTGCGAATACCCAATCCTTATCGGGACACTGGTCAGCTGTGTCGCACTATTATCCCCGAAATTACGCATATAGGCAAGATTCGATTCCAGATAAAATGTACCTCCGGTCAGGTCAAGATTCTGCCGGACACTTAACCCTCCATAAGCATAATAAGACTGTTGCGTACGGTACACATCCAAATCCTGTCCCGAATCGTAACGTTTCGTAATATCCCGGTTATATTGCGCCGGAGTAAGATCCAGCGTCAGGCTGGGCAGGCGGTTTGCCTTATATGTCCTGTACTCCCAATAACCGGACAAGTACATATTCTGTGTACGGAATGACTCCAATGAACTGTCATTGGCAAGAGCGATTGTCCGGTTCAAATCCAGTACCAGACGTTTCTGTGCATGAAGCAGGGATTCACCACAGAGGACACCAAGAATACAGAGAAATGCCCATATCCTTTTCTTTGCTGAAAAGAATAACTTTGTCTCCTCCGTGGTAAAATTTAATAATCCATTCATAACTCTCATATTTGAACTATTCGTTATTACTTGCTACTTATTTCTTCTTTCTTTCTGTAAATAAACCAGTAAAGCAATGGTATGATGAACAGACTCACTGCCGTACCGACCGACATTGTCCCTATCATGGCGATAGACAATGGTTTCTGTAATTCCGAACCCATATCCGATGAAAACAGTAACGGCACCATTGCAAAGATAGTAGTCAGCGAAGTCATGATAATCGGGCGCAAACGCCTGCGTCCTGCTTCATGGATAGCCTCCAACAACGGAACACCCGCTTTGCGCAGTTCATTGATAGCGTCCAGTTTCAGGATAGAGTCATTGATTACAATACCACAGGTGACAATAAGTCCGATAGCAGACATCAGATTCAGTGTATGCCCGCAAAGCCAAAGCAGTAATAACGCAAAGGCCACATCTATCGGTATCTCCGCCAGAACAAGCAAAGGTTGCAGGAAACTTTCAAACTGCGAGGCAAGAATAAAGTACATCAGCAACAACGAAATAAACAGGATTACCACCAGCTCGTCCAACATCTCCCTGTTGGAAAAGAAACTTCCGGAGAAGCCTGTATCCCATTCTTTCGTTTCCTCCGCTACCTGCTTCACTTCCCGCATCAACTTGTCCCCGTTCTGCACGTCATAAAAATTAAAGGGGACATATTCACCATTACGCCCCGAAGTAATACTTTTCAGATCCTCAGCAGGAGCTATCGTAACCAGCTCCCGAAGAGGGATATATTCTATGTTTCCTTTATTATCCGGTTCAGTCTGTATCAACGTCTCCTGCAATATTTCATTCACAGTCTTTTCGCTGCCGGCAACGCTGATCGGAAGATATTGTTGGTAAGAATGCAACATTGTCACACTATTCTCACGAAAAGCAGTTTTCAAGATACGGTAGAGCTCATTATAGGAAACACGGTAAAGCAACAGTTTCTCTTTGCTAATACTTAGATTCAGTTGATTCTCGAAAGCGATACCCGTAGGGGCGATTCCCGTCTTCCGTGCCAAGTCCTTCTCCACGCGCCGGATGGTTTCCGCTTCCGGTGCCTTTGCCTTATTACGGGTATAAAACTCGGCTATGATATCCGGTTCGCCTGTGACAAAGAGTTTCTCAAACACAGTCTCCGGCGGAGAGAAAGAAATGACGGAAAGCGGATAACGCTCTTTCAGTCTGCGATAAATTTCTTGCTGTAAAGGAGAAATAGTTTCGGGTGTCTCCGTACGGAAGTAAAGTTCAGCCTCGGAAGAAGAAAGCTCCCTTTCACGGTTCAGAAGGAAATCCTGCCTGCCAATGGACGCCGTGTGCTCGGCTACCGGTTCTTCCAGTTCTTTAAAAAGTTCGTCCACACGCCTCCTGTTTTCATCCACATGAATATTCTCATTCCACTCAATCCTGGCAATCAATTCATTCTCCTCAATATCGGGCATGCGCTGCTTGTCGATAAAGAAAAAGAAAAATACACAAAGCGGAATGGAAATAGCACAGAACAAAACACTGAACGTTTTATGACTGAATACCCAGTCCACCCCCGCATCATAAAAACGATCTAATGTATGATCTTTTATCGGGTTATTGAATTTAAAGGAAAGCCACTTCCATTTCCGGGTATGAATACCGGTCCGGTAGACCAGCAGATAAAGTACGGGAAGCAACATGATACCCGTAAAATAAGAAACCATAAGTCCCACTGTAACTGAAAAAGCCTGATCGTAAAAGATAGCTCCGGCAATACCACTCATAAAAATCAACGGTGCAAACACGGCAATGGTCGTTAAGGAGGAACTCAACATGGGAGTCACCACTTCGCTTGTTCCCGTGATACAGGCACGGCGCAACGAATATCCCCGTTCCCGGTATTGCGATATATTCTCAGTTACAATAATCGAACTGTCAATCATCATACCCAATGCCAGAATCAATCCGGCGAGTGAAATGATATTCAGGGACATATTGCACAGATAGAAGAAAACGAAACTGATTACGATAGAAACCACCATGCTAAGTCCGATAACCAACGGAGATTTTACATCCCCCAGAAACAAGACCGCTACCAGGCAGATAAAGAGAAAACCTAAAGACAGATTCTGTTGCAGATTCGAAATTGTGTAGTCCAGCAATTCCGTCTGATTACGGCTGATACTGAAATCAATATCCGGATATACCCGTTGGAAGTACTCCATCGTCTCTACCAGAGATTTCTTCATCTTATCCATATTCTCATCCGCCTGCTTGATAACAGCCAGCGTCACTGCCCTTTTCCCGTTAGATACAGATACCCCTTTTTCTTTTACGGGCACAATATTCACCCGGCAGAAATCCTTTAACTGCACAATCCGGTCTCCTTTACGCAGATAAATATTTTCTACATCTTCTGCAGTACGCAGGAGGGTGGAAAACTTTATGTTATATTCATAATATCCGTCACGTACCGTCATACTACCCGGTTCCACATTATTGGCAGCCAGAGTCGATTCTATATCCTCAATAGAAATTCCCAACATGGAGAGCATATCCTCATCGGGCACAATCTGCACCTGACGTTCCACCAATCCGGTCACATCTACCATAGCCACTTCTTCAAGCTGCTCTATCCTACGTTTAATGACCGATTCCGCAAATTCACACAGATCCAGAAAGGACTGTTGTCCCGTAATGCTATAAGCACTGTCATTCTTCAAAGTCAGATTCAGGTAAAAAACAGGTATATCCGTTGCGCTCGCCTTAATGACTTTCGGACGTTCCGTTTCCTTCGGGAGATAGTTCATTGCAGCGTCTATCTTTTCATTGACCTCGATAAAGGCCAGGTCCGTATTAGTACCGAAATCAAAAGACAAGCGGATAATACCGGCGCCGTCTCTAGACTCACTGTGAATATCTTTCAATGTAGAAACCTGTATCAACTGGCTGCGCAAAGGTTTCACAATCGTATTTTCCAGTTCGCGGGCGGATGTATTGGCAGCAGACACCTGTATAGTGATCTCCGGAATAGCGATATTCGGAAGCAGAGATATCGGAAGTGTAGAATAAGTCACCAGCCCGATTATAAAACAAGCGGTGAAAGCCATCAGCACGGCAATAGGACGCTGGATTAAAAATTTTATCATGCTTTTCTCTGTATTTATCGTTTGCAGTCAATCATTCACCGCTTATAGTCACCTCCGTTTCATGCGCTAAATTCAAGTTCCCGGTGACAATAACCGTATCTCCTTCCAAGAGGCCATCTTCAACACCTCCCTGAGATTTATCCGAGACAACATATTCCGTAGCATTCTCCAATCCCGTATGTACATAATTCCACATTGCCTTGCCTTCTTTTAAGGTAAACACAACCTGTTTGCCGGAACGCAGCACCACAGCCGTTTTAGGAATGACCAACTGCTCCCCTAAACTCCGCTTGACGCTTACCCTTACGTTCATGCCGCTAAACAACTTCCCCTGTCCGTTTACCGCAGCTTTTACTTTTGCCATTCCGTTCGCATCCACCAGCGGATTGATTTCAGATACACTACCTTCATAAGAACCTCCGCCGGCATAAGGAGTAATCATTACTTTGTCACCGGTTTTAATAAAAGCCAGTTCGTTCTCCAACACGGTGAAATCAGTTTCCATCCCACGAGTGTCAATGACAGTACAAAATGCCTCGGACGTATTAGCGAGATTATAAGGTTTTGAAAACAGATTAGCTACTATCCCGTCAAAGGGGGCAACAAGTGTAGCATGCTCCGTTTCTCTTTTCGTAAGTTCATACTGGGACTTCGACTGTTCATAGCCGCTCTTTACTTTCGCAAGTTTCATGGTTTCTTCAGGCACCTTGCTAAAATCATCCGGCGTATATCCCTGCCCGATAAGTACATCTTTCAGTTCAAGCTCCGCTTTCAACAAAGCATCTTCCGCCTGTGATAATTTCTGTTCCAGACGGAATTTATCCAGCTCGGCCAACTTCTGCCCCTTACGAACACGATCACCGTTTTTCACATAGACATGAGCAATAACCTCATTCGTTTCAAAACGAAGATCAGCCTGCCCGCGGGCACTTACCTTACCGTTACTGACTAGTTCGTGATGAAAATCACACCTCTTTAGAATTTGAACGGTGACTTCATTCTTTGAATCCGGAAGAACGGTAGAAACACCTTTATCCTGCTCGTCTGCATCACTTTTCTTGCCAGAGCAAGATGTCATTCCACCATAAGCTAAACAACATAGCAGCATCCATATATAACTGTATTTTCTCATAAGGATATTTGTTTTCATAGCATTTTATTTTATGTTCTACTTAGCTACAAAAGTAACATAATTGGAATATCTATATTTTTTTATCAGTAATAATTTTCTCAGATACATAATATCATAACTATTCTTAACAGTATACATTTACATTTCGCCCTAACCTATGCGTTCATTTCAAATATTTCTGTACTTCCGCCCGCATCTCTTTTACTGCCGTCGATTGCACTTTCGGTTCTTTCGTTAATACAACCTCCGCCGCATATTTCAACTTCTCAGGCTGCCGATATTCCGATTCCGCATAAAGTTTCACCAAAAGATAATAAGGATAAATCCGTCCCGGAAGTCGATGAGTAGACCGTATCAAACTCTCTTCCGCCTCTTCGTATTCTCCTGTTGCCTGATAGTTTTTTCCGATAATATTAAGAACCATCGGATCACAAGTATATTTCATTGCTTCTTGCATCAATCTTGTAGAATTATCATATTCTTTCAATTTATGCAAACAGTGTCCATATTCAAAAAGGAAAGTTCCCCGAGTCTTCAAATCCGGATACAGCTTTTCATACCCTTCTTTAGCTGCCTGATAAGCGCCAATATTATAAAGCATTTTACTTCGATACCACTCTTTACAAGCCTTATATTGATTATTCTTCCAGTAATATGCTCCTAACAAAGCTATCATCAAAATAAAGAATAGCAACGCCACCTTTGAACGCCCTATGACACAAGCGGCTAACAAGAAATAGAATGTCATTGCAAATCCCGGAATCTGCATCGGATAGGAAGATAAGGCAAACACTAAAACCGAAATCACCCCACCACAAATACCTATTTGTTTTTCGGTAATTCCTCTCCAAAAACAAAAAGCAATAACTAGTAAAACAACAAATAAGAAAGGGATTCCATATTCCACCGCCACCTGCAGATATTCATTAAAAGCATATTCCGGACTACCTGCTACCAATTCCTCCGTCTCCGAATATTCTCCATTTGCAAAATATTCTTCCTGAGCCCTCCCATAAGCAGAAACAAATCCATCTGCACCATGTCCAACAACCGGACTTTCAGCAATAGCCAGACAACTGATTTTCCACATTAACAAACGTCCGTTGGCAGAAGCTGCTTTCAACTGAAAAAGGACATAACCTATCATTATCAACACTAATCCCCCAATCACCAAACCTGTTATCATTGTCTTCTTGTATTTCTGCCCCGCCTCTTTTAACCATGTTGCCCAAGAAGCATGTATTCCGTATACCCATATACCCGAAACTGCGGCAGCCATCCATGCCGAACGGCTCATTCCGGCAGGTAGTACACACAAAATCAACAGCATAACTCCTAATGCCATATAATACTTTCCCTGTTCTACCCATGTGCGTTCCGTTCTTTCTTTCAAGTTTAACCACTCATGCAGACAAAGCGGAAATATCATCGCCAAATATCCGGAATAAGGTCCCGGATTATAGAAAGATCCCGTAAGCGCATACAGGGAATGATTGGAAACAGCCAGACCGTATATCTGTCTCATCCCCCAGGCAGCTTCAATTCCTCCCAATGCAATCAATACCCATGTTACTATCGCCGGAAAAGACAGATATTGTTTCCTGTTCAGGCAAAGAGACAACAGACTGCAAACGACAAAAACAACAGCCATACGTCCCAACCATAGTTTCTGATATGCCATTTCGCCGATAGGAATCTCATTCGGGATAGTAAAAACTATTACGCTCAGAATTGCCGCAACTCCTATACAAGTTACCACATCCGCCATATTCTTTTTTGTCATTTGCATCAATTCCAACTTTAGCTTCATTCTTTATTTGATTTTCTTCATCATCCTATTCCAACGGGATTTCCCCGTAAACTTATCTTCCGAATACCATATACGGGTAGCCTTACCTACAATGTATTCTTCCGGCAGCATCCCCCAATATCTCGAATCCTGCGAGTTAGCCATATTATCACCGGAAACAAAATAATAGTTCTTTTTAAAGCGATACTGTGCAATCACGCTGTCACCCAATACTATCTGTCCATCCTTTATACGTAATTTCTTCTTCTGTTCCCACCCTATCAATTGCCTGTATAAAAGACAATTCGTACGGTTCATCTTTACTGTCTGACCTTTTTGAGGAATCGGCAAAGGTCCGAACTCACGGATAGTCCAATCCATTTGCTTATCATAAGGAAATGTACCTACCACAATACCATATTGTTCCGGATACTTCAGATTCGCAAGAGATTGTTGAGCATTATAATTTCCCAACCGTTCGTCACACCCCCGTATTTTATAAAATCCTTCCCGAATCTCTAAAGTATCTCCCGGAAGCGCAATACACCGCTTTACATAATATTGCATCACATCAAGCCGGATACTATCCCAACGATTCATTCGATAAGGGAAATTAAAAACCAATATATCATTCCTCTTGAAATTTCCCCATCCGGGCATTCGATGAATAGTAATATCTTCATTATTCAACGCAGCAAACACATCGAACAACCGCGCACCCTTTATCATCTTATTAACCAAGATCCGGTCGCCATCCTTCAATGCAGGTTCCATTGAGTCCGAAGGTATCCTGAATGAAGTAAAACAGAATAACTGCATCAAAAACAAAATTACCACTGTGCAGAATAGGAAGACTGCCAGATTCTCGAATATTGCTACAACTTTCTTTACTCTATTCATATACTTCCTTTAGTTGAATCAGCCTACGATAAGCCTCCAGTCCCAACGTACATTTCACACATTCATCATTTTCACCCAATAAGCCCTCCAAAGGGAAAGTCTCTTTCTTTATCCTCTTTTGCAAATAATCTGCCCACAAAATCAACTGGCTCCAATGCATATCAGCATAACCGAAGTCTTGTTCCGCTTCCACAATAGCAGTTGTCATTATCAACATATTGGCAGCGGCTTCCACAGCACAACTTTCCAATTTTACCTGCTTACCGGATACCGGATACAAACCAATATCATAAGGCGGATGTTTCTTGTTCCAATATATCCCCTCACAATATATAAATACAGGGTCCAACAAACTCTTCATCCAGTCGACACGATTGAAAAACAACAATGCCGGAAAGCTTTTATAAGCTTCTCTTACATTACCTAAAGTATCACCGAAACAAAACAATTTATCATCCGGAGACAATACAAATCTATGGGAAGATAAAAAATTACGGTAAGCAGGAAGTATATACTCGGCAAGCGTTTCACCTCCTACTTGTAAAGCCTTGTCATTCCACTTATAATCCAGTTTTTCACTTTCCTGCCTAAGCTCCTGACACCTGTTTCCTACAGATTTCATTAGTTCTTTTACCTCTTTTGCTCCATCATTATTCCAAAGAGGGCGTAAGTTCTCCCCACCATATTGTAAAGTCTGCCCTTCTTTATATCCAATAAGCAACACACCTCTATCTTCCTTCCCCGAACACAACTTTTGTGACAAAATGATATGATTGTCTTCATATGAAAACCTTGTCTCATCCGTCCTCATAGCCAAATACAAACTATCGGACTTCGTAAAACGCCACCCCTGCTCCACCCAACTATTGACTTCTCTCTTACCGAACATCCACTCCGTATCCACATCAAATAGTATTTTCACCGTATGCTCTTTTTCTCTTTCCGTACGAATCTGATAAGAAAGAAAACCGACAGGCCAGCCTGTCATATCCCACTTTTCTGATAAAGAAGACGAGATAAAATCAATCTGAAGTTCTACATCTCCACATTGAAAAACAAATTGAGTCCGAGTGGCTTGCACATCCTTCTGCTTCAATATTGCTGGTTCCGCATCAGTATATGTTTTATTTTCTATGTACAAACCAAAATCCAATAAGGCAGGACCTCCCGTATTCCGACAGTATGCGGCCAGAACATTATCTCCATTAACTATTTGATTAATAGCTTCATCTGTCAAACGTTGACATTGCGTTTGATTTGTAAATCCACTTTTTAACAGATATCTTCCATTACAAAAAAGCTTTATTTGATCGTCGCATATATAACGGACATAGACTTTATGTTCCTTCAACAGGTCTTTATCATCAACTCTGATATGTCTGCGAACATATATATTCTCTGCTCCCCATAATGTATGAGCCGGATAATTACCTTTTACAGGTCCAAAAGCCCCTTTACCTTCATCCCATAAAGAATCATCATATTCCTTTTGCTCCCAACCTTTTCCCGGAAACAAAAAAGAATACTTTCCCTCCCAGCCGATACTGTCATTAGAAAGAGGAGCTAAGGAAAATATGCGTAAAGAGTCACTCCCCATGAAACGATAAGCCTTACCATCTACACACAAAACACCTGTTATCGGAAATACCTTTCCGGTTCTCAACTTCGGATAACTTTTATTTAATGTATCCCCCAACACCTTGAGACTAAAGTCGGGAGTAATCGCCAATAGCGTATGTTCAGAAGGAGTAATGTCGGAAAGAGACAAAATCTTCCTATCCGGACAGGAACAAGCATATATCAGAGAGACAATAACCGAAATAATAATTACCCTCCATACTCCAACAAGCCTGACATTAGTTTTCATTTCCATAGCTGAGTTTTGTTTTCATAAATAAAAATTCTTTCATCCAGCCCACGTGTATGATTTCTCAAAAGTAACAATGCGTTTGCAGGAATATCCCGAAAAACCAATGAATCGGCAGTCGCCTTAATTTTTCCGGCAGACTTCCAGTCGTTGTCACAATAAAATAATTCATAAACATCACCGGGACGAACATAGTTATCCCTATTGCGCGGAGTATAAACAATACGCTCTACCCGTACTTTTCTACCCAAATCAAGTCCTGCCCATCCGCCGGTAGGTTTAAAATAATCGAAAGAGGTCCATGTTTTCCCGTCAAAGATATTTGTATATTCATGCGTCCCGTCATGTTGATAACAGCCGGGAGTTCCTATGATTTTCCCAGATAAGGCTACTGTGTCATTCTTCTCATAAAAAGCGACTTCCGAAACATTACAAGACCCTTTAGCCGGACCAAAATATCTAAGATAACGGTACTCCTTATCAGACCAACTTTTTACAGTAGTACTCAGACGTTCAGGTTTACTTTGTATAATAAACAAGGTATCTTTCTCCAAAAAATCAGGATGATTACTTCCCTCAAAAACTCCTCCTAACATTCGATTTCTATATATATCTTCTCTCCCAATATCACACTTGGCATATAATACTACATCCTGCTTCTCTATAGTGACAGGATAATAGCAGATTTCATTGCTTTGTTTATCAATATAAAAGGGATCTGTCAAAAAGCATAATACGCCATTTTCATAAGTAGCTGCTCTCATAAATGTACCTTTCCGCACATACCGGAATGCCAAATGACCAGCATCATATTCAGTCCAATCAACAGGAGTCCAACGGTCTCTATCGCTAACGCATAAATAAGCTATTTTTCCGCTCCGTTTCACTTTATACTGTTTTTCTAAAGGAATAACCAACTCTTCTTTGAGATAATAACCATATTCGTGAGTTACGTCAATAAATTTAGGTAAACGCCAAAAAGGGTATAGTTCTTCGCCGTACTTTGCCATCTGTTCATACATTTCCCTATTCGCACTAAAAGTATATCTATACACTTTAGAACTGTCATCCCACCGATACCACCAATTCTTACGCACTGGCACTAATTTTTGTGGAAAGTCAGTCATATATTCCTCTCCGTCTTTATTCCATGTTGTCAGCCAAAAATGCCCGGCATTTATATAACTTCGCACAGGTACAAAGTCAATAGCACAAGGAATACCCAAAGCTCGAAATAGGTATACGGCAAAATCTGTAACTTCTCTACACGTCCCGGATAAATACTGTACATATTCCGGTCCTATATGTCCAAATGGATATGGCGTTACAGAAGTATAATAATAGTTCTTATCAGGCAATTTACTTATTAGAAAATTAGCGGCAACCACCGGATCTTCTATATCCAATGAATCAGACATACGCAATGAATCCAGTAACGAATTATATTTTTCATAATATGTTTCACGCCAGTATGCTAATGGCTCATCAGCTATTCGATAAGGCAACAAATACTCACAAAATGTTTCAAATGAAATATTCTTTCCCCACGGTTGCTCCTGCCAGACTTTAAATGCCCAATCAATATTATGGCATAGATAAGCAGAATCTATCTCTATTATATCTCGTTTATTTTTAGGGACCTGCATTAGTCCAAAGACTTTTTTCACCGAGTCTGCAACTTGTTCTGAAACTTTTCCTTTGCTTGTTTTTAGCCAAGCATAATAAGATTTATAGTTTTCTAATTGCTCTCCTTCAGAATAGAAATAGAAAGGTATATTCTCTATCAAAAAGCAGGCTGCTTTATACTTTAGGCTATCAGCAGGGTACTTTTGATAGTGACGAATCACTTTGTGTAGTTCTCCCTCATTATCTTCAGCAGATTGTAAAGCAACTTCAAGTGAAGATATTAGTTTTTCTTCTAAAAAACATTTTCCTATATACCACCATCCCAATAAGAAAAATGCCAAAACAAGAATAAATCGGATATATATTCTATGTTTCTTCATCATAACTTAATCTCACTTAGCATTTCCTGAAATATTCAGCAAAATAGGTGAATCTTTTTCATTACAATATACAGTTATAGTCTTATTGAAATATTCAGGTCGGTCCGCTGTATACTTCACTTTCAGAGTTAAATTCTTCTCTGGTTGCACTGGTGTTTTTGAATACTCTACAGTTGTACAACCACAAGAAGTAATTACATTATCCACCACTAGTAATTCCTGTCCGATATTAGTTAGAATAAATTCACAAGACTTTTGTTTCTTCCAATCAAATGTTCCCAAATCCATGTACTTTTTATCTATCGAAACTTCTGTTTGTTTCCTTTTTTCTACCTCGGAAATATTCTGTTTATCAAATATTATATTCATATATAACTCCTTTATTTTAGGGTTATGCATGGGATTGCCTATAGCCAAAACTTTATTATGCTCATCCAACAAGAATGTTTGCAACATTGCATTGGAAGGAAAGTGATTCAACTTATTAAGAGAATCATTTCTATCTATACAAACTGGAATATCAAAACTCTGGCTACATAGTAACAACAACAAATCTCTCATATCTTTAGGATGTATAAAAAACAAAAAGGAAACTTTGTTATCAGATATAGAATCTATTTGTATCATCCATTCCAACCACTGTGACAACCTCAAATTACACCCTACGCATCCTATTGAATCGGTATAAACCAAGATCTTATATTTACTTGTAGGTATTGAATTATAAACAGAGTCCTTACCTAATCGAGTAAAAACATACTCATTATCAAATTTAATCTCTTTATTAATCCATTCTTCAACCACATTAGTAATTTCAACATTTGCCTTCTCTCGACGACATGAATGGCAACTCATTAAAATAGCAAATATATTTATATAAAATAGAACCTTAAGCATACTTTCCATTAATCATAATATCGAATATAAAAATAACAAAAGACAATAATATTTCTATTCTTTTCAAAGCCAAACTACACAAAGTAATTTCATTTCAGAGATATTATATCTATAGTTAAATCGTCAGTATTATTCTTTTCGTCTAAAACATTGTCAACAAAAAGAGCTATACCACCATAAGTTGCATTCCAACTTGTAAAAGGACTATATCTGCAATTAGATAATTTCGTTTCACCGATTTTTTCCATATTTTCATCGAACAGCATTAAATATAAGTCACGCTCATTGATAAGCTTCTCCATACCTTTTTTTTCATCAAAATCAACTTTATCAGCATGTAAACGAGCATATATTTTATATTTAGGTAAATACATGATATCATAAAAATGAGAATTTTCGAGCCAGTGTTTTTCCAAAGTAGCATAATCCCCGCTTGTCGTACATTTCTCTATTATATTGGAAGTATAGTGACTATCTGCCAATATGTATTTCCGTTCGTTTGTTCTTATGTCTAGCATATAAATAGAAGATTCAACAGGATAATTGTATACAATATTTTCACCTACAAAATTAACATTGGGGAAATTGATATATGCATATCCCTTACTCATATCAGGAACAACCTTAGACGATGATAACTGATAAGTTGCCATCTTGCCAACTTCATCTATAAAAGCTTCTTTTACTATGAATGTGTTAGAAGGTGTATGTTTTACTAAAAACATTAATGAATGACGAGAGGCATTATAAAACAAGTGAGAAGTGAACATTGCATAATTAGTATTTATTAGTAACTGCTCCTGATCCTCCAAATATTTCTTTAAATCAATCATTCTTTTTATCGTTCCCACACTATCAATTAGGAAAGCGCGTTCTGACTCATCAGATATCCATACAGAATCTAACGATTGTGCATATATTCCCGACAAGCGGACAATAGCATCAGGACCATCGCCTGGCAATACAATCTGAGTTACCGACTTAGATTTCAGATTCATACAATCCAACGAATGCAATCTATAATTATAACCAATCAAATAATCTATTGAATCAACATGAACAGACGAAGATAAATAGTATGATTTTAGTTGCAGAACATCTTGTGGGGGAAATTTAATTTCCCCCACCTCTATTGCAATCTTATCATTATTATCATTCTCTTTCCCCGTTTTTTGTCCTGTGCACGACACTAAAATCATACACAACATAAGAAAAAAGATTTTTAAATATGACATAATAATCAACAATAAGTTAATTTTGCACATCTGTTACCTTCGTCATATTTCTTTGAACTACACTCTGCGCCAGCATGAGTAGGGCATGGATGTAAATAATATGAGCCACTAGTTTCTCCTCCCCATGCAAAAGCTTCTACGTTAGCTAAAACCAGATCTGACAATTTTGTTTCATTTTGTGATATATAAACATTGTATCCTGCAACTATTGCAACTACTGCCACAACTACCATACCTAATAATTTCTTTTTCATATTTAATACTTTATATTAGTGAATAAACTTTCATTTCTTCTGTATCTATCATTTCAACAGAATAGCAATAGTTTGCTACATTAATTTTTTATTCTTATGTTTGCATCGGAATCTTTTTTTAAAGGTTAAGGAGCAGATGATATGTAAGCAAATCCGGCAAGATGAACAAACTCATCATCCTGCTCCTTTTTAATCAAGTTAATTATCTAATCTTAGCCAAAGCTAAATTTCAGTATTGGCTGATCGTTATTTACATCCGTCGCCATAATCGTTTTAGTAACTTCATCCACCCAAATACCATATATATAATGGTCTAGCACATATTTACATAATGGTTCTCCTTTCAAACTAAAAACATAAATGTACTTACCTCCATCAGGAAGTCTTCCGCTTTGTCTAGCTATATCTTTAAAAGAGGTTCCATGAAACACCGCATAAATAGCATCATCAGTAACTTGCACATCACTGAATCCCATAATACCTGTTGGTATACCATAGCCATCTGATACTTTGAATTCAGGTTCATCATATTCACCAACACGAATGACATGAGTACTATCTTTTAAATTATAGATTTCAACCACTTCTCCTAACTGAGTAACGGTAGCCAAAACACTATTATGAGAATTATAATCTAAAAAGCTGCGCCATGCCTGGGCTAATGCCGGACGGGCTTCTTGCAGGGCTTTCTTATTTGTCGTTGGTATAGTTCCTATTTTCTCTATTAGCTTACCCTTACAATCAACTTTTAAAAAGCGACTCTCACCTGAATAGTCAGGAATGACAAATGTTGTATCGTTATATATAGCAAAATCAAGTGGTCGAAATATATCTTCATCCAATGCTACCGTTTCCTCACGAAGCAGTGAATCACCGGATGAAGAAAAATCTAACCTAGTTAATTCGCTTTTGTTAGCATCTAAAGTCCATAATGTATGGTTATGTAAACGGAAATTTTCCATTGACAACATTTCTAAAGGAGAATCACCCCGCCTACCGAAAGAGGATAGATACCGGAAACTTGGGTATTGAAATAAGTGCCCATAATAATCGGAACCATGCAAATCCAACACAATAGCTTTATCTCCTTCTATCCGTATCCGAAAAGGATAACGAAACAAGGCTGTATCAAGTTCTATTACTTCTCCTTTCAATTCTTTTTCTTGTGGAAATTGGGAATAAGGAAATGCATTGTTTGCATATTCCTTATTTTTCGTTCCGCAAGAAATAAAGAGCAAAAAAAGAAGAAGAACAGCACTATTCTTCAAGACTGTAACCGCTAAAGACATATTTTACTTTAACTTTAGAGATTGGACAGTCGACAGAACCACTCCCAAGACAAGTATGAGGCATATCTTGCTCATAAGCAGCTAAAGCTTCCACATTATCTAATAACAATGTATTTACCCGAGGCTCTTTTAGTGAGTACTTTACAGAAATAACCGCTACTACCAAAATAAAAAAGAATAATAGTTTTTTCATATATACGTAATTTTATCGATTAATTAATGGAAGCGAAAGTATGCAATTGGCTTACAACAACAAAGGAATTCACCTAACCATTTCTATCCAACCGATTCTATCCATTGTATATACTACTCTACAGAAAAGGTATTTATGCAAAAATCTCCCTTTTCATCGGAGATTATAGTTATTCAATCAAATTCTTCTAATATACAACTGGTAGCCAACCTTTTCATATCTTTGAACCTCAATAGAAGGAATATTTTCAAAGACTCCTCGTAAACGACTTATTGCATTATGAAGTCTCGACTCATTATTCGATTTGTTCGACCAAAAAATTTCTTGTATTTCTTCATCTTTTAATATAAATTCCGGAGCTTCCAAGAAATGTCTTAATAAAACAGAGATTTGTGGTTTCATTAGAATTTCCTCTTTACCAACTATTAGCTTTTTTAAGTCTGCATCAAATATAATATTTTGATCTAATTGATAGACATGAGCAGAAGTAGGAATAAGAATATTTTTATGTTTTTTCGAAAGAAAAAACAACATTATAATACTAGTAATTATGAGTAACCAATAGATGAAAGCATAAATGATTCCTCTTGTACCTACAAGATCAAAAAACGAAAAGCTACAAAAGCCTTTTAATTCAACTTCGCAACGATAACCTATCGTTATATCAAAACAAGCTATATAATCTTCAAGAAGAAGGTCGTTCGGAAATACGCAACTTGTAGTATTTCCGTCTTTATCAGACAAGAAAAATTGTAAAGCAAAAGCGGTAAACATTTTTTGCTGTTCCAAGTGTTGTTGCCACTTCCCATATAAAGAATCCACCACTAAAGGGTGTTCTACCAAATAAGCGGAATGTAAAATACGCAATCGTGGATCATGAGCTATATTTCTTCTACTTTTTTCTCTATCCAAATAATACCCATGTTCCCCACTTTCATCTGTCAGATAAACAGTATCAGGATATTCCTCCAATTGACGTTTCCGTTCACTAGTGGAAAGATAGCCTTCAAAAGAATCTTCTTGCAATTGTCGCAATAAAACCTCTTTGAATGTTCTTTCCAACTTTTCGCAATACGCTTTTTTTCTAACACTATAATATAGCTGTCCTAAAATGAAAAAAAAGGCTATCCCCAAGAAAAAAACTATTAATAAAGGATACATCTTTTGTTTTCCAATATACACAATCATATCGCTTAGCTTTCTCATTAATCTCATCACGTGACTTATTTATCTGTTTGAATAGCGCAAAGGTAATAATTTGCAAAAACCAACGGACGATATTAAAAACTATTTTTAGCCATTCATACCTCTTTTTCCATGTACATCCAAGCAAACTACTTATCTTAATATTTCATTATCCAGCAATCGGCATTATTCCCCAGCTGATTAAGTTCTTATTCCGTTTTTACTATATATAATATAGGGTTATCATCGTCAACAAAATTAACGTCTTTAAAAACCGCCTTCCCTTTTTCCGTAAGTTCACTTCCTGCATTTTCAATGTCCATTGGACTCAAAATTGCAATAAATTCATCTTGCCCTTTCGTGAACTCAAAAAGAGGATATTGTAGTCCGGTTAAATCATCAACACAATTTTCAAATGTATATGACCGGGTTACTCCCTGTCTTTTATCATATACAGCAACACAAGGCATTTGCTTGTCGAAGAATATTAATTGTATGTAATTTCTATTTTCCGTTAAATATTTAATTTTTCCACGAGAATTTGCTAATTTCTTTTTTACTTCCCTATGAGGAATATCTTCTAAATCCTCAAAATCAATACTTTCTTCGCCAAAGTTCACTTCATAGGCAACCTTTATTCTATGATCGGATTGCATCTCATAAATCTTATTATCCAAATAGATCCGATATAGCAAAATAGAATCTTGTTTAGAAAAAGGGTGTATAAGCATCAAAAGATTATCTCCCATTCGTTTATTCGGAAAATCTTCATATAGTATCCTTCCTTTTATATCAGTCACAATAAGATTACCCCTATCAAGTCTATCACACACAAAATGCAACTGATTTTTCTGATATTCCATAGCATCAGCAAAGAAATCGAGAGTTATTGTCCCAAGAGGCTGTCCAGACAAAGAATAAGTAAAGAGTTTTTTCTTATCACAAAGCACATAAATTAAATTCTTTTCCTTGTCTATGGAAAAATCATTAATTTGCATATATTCATTAGGCCCGCTCCCTCTTTTTCCAATAGCAAATTTATATTCTCCCTGGGTATCGAATACATACAAACGGGCACTATGCATTTTATCCAAAACAAATATCTTCCCATCATAAAATTCCAACTTACTTATCCCGCCTATCAGACAACTATCATTGGTTTCAAGTGGAATAACGGAAAAAGATGAAGCTATGCTTGACAACTTAAATTTCCCGCCATTAATCTCCTGACAATCAATCATCTTATATTCACCATTCGGAGTGTTTATAGTAGAAGACCGCCTGCATGAAGATACTAAAACTAAAAGGAAGAAAAAGAATAGAAAAACGAGACTATTTTTCAGAACTGTAATACACACTGACATATTCCACCTCGATTTACCAATAGATGTAATCATGCTATTTCGTCTTGTCATTAATTTCATCACGTGATTTATTTATATGTTTGAATAACACAAAGATAATATTATT
>NZ_MNQN01000005.1:0-2422 GCF_001915455.1 Bacteroides sp. 43_46
GGAAAAATGACAATAAGAATGGCATATGAAATGGTCATGCCCTATCATCTTCATATGCCATCTTATTTTTTAGAGACATTTACTGAATATCCCTAGTTATATAATAAAAGAAGGTGTCTGAAATGGACAGCCTCCAAAAGTTAGACATAAAACTTTTAGAGGGCACTTCACTTTTCGGACACCTTCTTTTATTGAAACCGTTTCAAGACTTTTAGTATATCTTTGGGGTTTTCTATCTTAATCTTTTCTGTTTCAATGAACTCTTTGATAAGTTGTTGCTTATCTTTTGAATACAATTTCAGAAGTGAATGGATATTTCGAAAGCTTCTCAACTTGCCTTTAATCTGAGTGTAATAAACATTTTCCGTTACCATTTTATAGACCGAAAGGTCTAAATTCTGTTCACCGTTAACACGTTGGAAGCGTGTATTGACATCAATTGCTTGAACACTGCCATGAGTAACTGTTCCCATAGCTCCTTTCTTCCCGATATCTTTTGGCTTTACTTTCCAGTCTATAAAAAGAGTGGTATGCTGATCAGTCATCACTTCCATAAAATGTCCCTCAAACGGAATAAAGCGGTGTATATCAATGACTACTGTATCAATATCTTCCAAATTCTCTATAACCATGTCTGTCGATTCATTCAAAAAATGCATTTCCTTGTTTATACAGTCATAGTTAAATTTCCCTTTGGCAAACTGTTTGTTTTTCAATAAAACTTTTCCTGGAGTAAATTCCTTGAAGAAATAGCCGGCAGGTTGTTGGGCATTTATCAACGTTATGCTTCCCAATGCCAGAATTGCAATAAGAATTCCTTTTGTATTCATAGTGATGGAGATTTTAATTATTCATACTAGTCCTTTGAGCCAAATTGCCAAAAAACGATCGTATACTATATATCCTTGCTGCTCTTTTAAGACAAACTCCTTATTAATTAAAGACTTTAATGCTACATTTATGCTGCTGGCTCCTTTTAAATCATATTTCTTTATGAATGTGGCACTGTTAATCTCATTTACAATTTCCTCTTTGGCTATAGCTTTCAGCAACTGAATCTGATTGGAAGTTAAAAACTGGAAATAGGTTTGATAAGTATATTCTTCCTCCTGTATGATTTCCTGGATGAGTGTATGCAACAGCTCTATGGTCGGAGTCTGCTGTGGCAATGAATACAATCTGTTTAAAAGATATTGCATATACCACGTATGTCCTTTTACCGATTGATAAATTTCATGGAAGATATTTTCCTGCAAAGTTTTTTTCCTTTCATCAAACAGTTTCTTGGCAAACTCCCGGTAAGGAGTATAAGGAATAGGGGCCAGGAAAAGTTTCTGCGTAGATTGGTAAAAAGGTCTTTTGATGGAAAAGAAGATAGACTCCATCAAATGCTTTTTGCTGCCCGAAAAGATAAAATGCACATTCGGGGTGAACTGGATATACGATCTCAACAGGCCTTCCACTCCTTTCTCCGGATATTCCATTATTTGCTGGAATTCGTCAATGGCTATATAACATTCTACTCCCGATTGGTTTAGGTAGGTGAAAATCTCTTTCAAGGTTTCTTCTGAACGTTCCGGAATAAAGTCGAGTGTTACAGATGGCATTCCTGTAATTTCATCGGCGCTGATGACCGGACGGCAACTTTTAAAGAATGAGAATAGCGATTTTAAGGTACTCTGTGATAAGGTATCTAATTTCCCCAACACACTTCGTCCCAGTAGAGATACAAACTCCTGAAGATTCTGGGTTGAAAATATATCCAGATAAAAACAGGCGGCAGATTTATTTTCTTTTTGAATATAGTAAAATACATTCTTTATTAGTCCTGTCTTTCCCATACGGCGCGGACTGATTAATGTAATATTTCTGCCATTCTTTAATGCTGACATTAAAGAAGCTGTTTCTTTTTCGCGGTCACAGAAATAGTCGGGCCCTTGGTAACCGGTTATTAAAAATGGATTAGTAGAAATACTCTTCATTGCAGTTTTTATGTTACATAAAACATGTAACGCAAATAACGCAATAAAGTTTGGATTGAGCAAATATAAGAGTTGTATTTTTGTTTTGCCCATTATATCATGTTCTGACTTGACATGGTTCATGGCAACAATTTAATATGGCAATTACAAGATATCTAAAACAGAAGTTATGCTGATAATGATCATGTTTCATGGATAAGGGCATAAATACCTGGAGCATTATGATCCTTTGAAAAGCATCAGGAACAGAAAGCAGGAAGAGGGTATATAGCCGGAGCCGGCTGTTATACCCTCTTCCTGTAATGAGGTAGATTCCTTATTTCATCTTATACACCAAAGTCCCACCCTTCAAAATATCTTCATGCGAGATATAATTCTTTGTATAGGGTTCACCGTTCAGTGTGATGCTGTCAATGTACTTGTGTTCCTTTGACAATCCT
>NZ_MNQN01000109.1:0-35997 GCF_001915455.1 Bacteroides sp. 43_46
GAACATCACTTTTACAAATTTTCTTTTCATAACTACTTAAAAATTACATTAATAATATATTATTAAACACTAAGTTTCAATAATAGACAGCCCGTTACTCTGTAGGTAACGGAGAGACCTTTGCGCCTGCTCTTTTAGAGTAGTCAATACTGAGAAATGATACGATAGATTATGAAAGTTCTTTACCCCTGCTTCTGACGAGCGGCAGAGGGGAGGGAAATCTTATGCAATATTTAGAAGTTAACAAAGCCCTAATACAAAGAATCCACGTGTTTTATCTGTCCTAGTTCCGCTTTTAAGTAGTTTATTAGAAAAAATGTGTGATTTCGTTTGGTTGTTTTAAGAAATATGCTCATATTTGCACCGTCATTTATTCCCGTTACCTACAGAGTAACAGAATAATAATCAGGCATTTAATCCTATCACAGAACGCTTCACAAAATCAAGAACCTGTTTATTTGCTTCATCAATTTTCTTGCTTCGGAAAGGCTTGAGATATGTCTCCGTTACAGTGATGGACGAATGTCCCATAGCTTCGGAAATAATACCCGGATGAATTTCGCAATAATAAGCCGTCGTAGCCCAAGTATGACGTGCAGTGTATGAGCTTAATTTATCACCCAATCCTAATAACTCTCCCAACAACATTAGTTGTTGATTAAAGCTGCGCAACGCCAACTGATATTCACGATACGCCTCTTTCGTTCCTTCACGGCTTTCCAAAAATGGAAAGAGATAAGGAGAAGAAGAATCACGGTTCATGTATTTCTTTACCAGAATCATTGCTTCCGGAGTCAACGTCACCGACAGGGGACGGCCTGTTTTACGCCGACGATACGTGATTACATTATCACGCAAATCACTCTTGCGCAGATAAGCAAGATCAACAAACGGTATACCACGGAGCGAGAACATAAGAATAAACAGTTCCTGTGCACGGCGCATATTCGGAGATACACCCGAAGACTGCGACAATTTACAAAACACTTTCTTCATATCGTCGTCGCATAGGGCACGTTTATGATCGGCACGAGTGCCCGTATACACCGAACGGAACAGATGCGGAACGTATGGTGCCCGATGAAGATCGACGGCACGATTGTAAACGGCACGAAAGGTACGAAGATAGGTAGAAACCGTATTCCAGCTACACCCACGACTACGAAGATAAACTTCGAACCCTTTTAACCACTCTGAAGTTACCTCATTGAAGGCAAAATCATCTTTCCCACGATAAGCAATAATGACATGAGCAGTTCCAAAGTTTCCCTCCACTTGCAGCCCACGGGCCACTTGCTTCATAAATCCTAATACTTTTGACATCTCACGATTTTATTAATAAATTAGACAATAAATATACAAGTATTCCAATAACCGAACAAATCGGAGAATGAGATGTTTTGGGAACACAAAAAAAGAACCACCTTCCCTTTATCAGGGAAAGCGGTTCTTCTTTCTTTATATTCTCTAATAGGAAACCGGAATTACATCATTCCACCCATTCCTCCCATTCCGGGAGCGCCCATTGGCATTTCAGGTTTGTCTTCCTTCTTTTCTACAATGACACATTCGGTAGTCAGGAACATACCAGCGATAGAAGCTGCATTTTCCAAAGCTACACGAGCAACCTTAGCAGGGTCTACTACACCGGCAGCGTGTAGGTTTTCGTAAACATCCGTACGGGCATTGTACCCAAAGTCGCCTTTACCTTCACGTACTTTCTGAACAACTACCGCACCTTCTTTACCGGCATTTGCTACAATTTCGCGAAGCGGTTCTTCAATAGCACGTTTGATAATACCGATACCTGTTGTTTCGTCAGCATTGTCACCCGTCAAGCCTTCGAGAGAATCGATAGCACGGATATAAGCTACGCCACCACCCGGGATAATACCTTCTTCGATAGCAGCACGAGTTGCACGCAATGCATCGTCTACTCGGTCTTTCTTTTCCTTCATTTCTACTTCAGAAGCAGCACCTACGTAAAGAACAGCTACACCACCTGACAACTTAGCCAGACGTTCCTGCAATTTTTCACGGTCGTAGTCTGATTTAGTAGCAACGATTTGAGCTTTGATCTGGTCGCAACGTTCCTTGATGTTTTCTTTTGCACCGGCACCGTTTACGATTGTAGTATAATCTTTAGAAACTGTTACCTTATCGGCAGTACCCAACATTTCGATAGTAGCCTGTTCCAGTTTCAATCCTTTTTCTTCGCTGATAACCACACCACCTGTCAGGATAGCGATATCTTCCAGCATTTCTTTGCGACGGTCGCCAAAGCCCGGAGCCTTCACAGCACAAATCTTCAACTGAGAACGCAGACGGTTTACTACCAAAGTAGTCAATGCTTCGCTATCTACATCTTCTGCAATAACCAACAGAGGACGACCAGTCTGTACAGCCGGTTCGAGGATAGGCAAGAAATCTTTCAGGTTAGAAATCTTCTTGTCGTAGATCAGAATGTAAGGTTTCTCCATTTCACATTCCATCTTCTCTGTATTTGTCACAAAGTAAGCTGACAGATAACCACGATCGAACTGCATACCTTCTACTACACCGATTGTAGTGTCAGTACCTTTTGCTTCTTCGATAGTGATAACACCGTCTTTAGAAACCTTACGCATTGCATCAGCAATCAATTTACCGATCACCGGATCATTGTTTGCAGATATGGTAGCCACTTGTTCAATCTTGTCGTAGTTGTCACCTACTGTTTCTGCTTGCGATTTGATTGATTCTACCACTTTGGCAACAGCCTTGTCGATACCACGTTTGATATCCATTGGGCTAGCACCGGCAGTCACGTTCTTCAATCCTTCAGCTACGATAGCCTGAGCGAGAACGGTTGCAGTTGTTGTACCGTCACCTGCATCATCACCAGTCTTGGAAGCAACTTCCTTCACTAGTTGTGCACCTGTATTCTGGTAAGCGTCTGCCAGTTCGATTTCTTTTGCTACTGTCACACCGTCTTTTGTGATGTGCGGAGCACCGAATTTCTTTTCGATGATAACGTTACGTCCTTTCGGACCAAGAGTTACTTTTACTGCATTTGCCAAAGCATCGACACCTTTTTTCAATTGGTCACGGGCGTCAATATTGAATAATATTTCTTTTGCCATAATGATATTTACAATTTAATGATTGATTATTTACTACATTTATTAACCCAAAACAGCGAGAACATCGCTCTGACGCATGATAAGGTATTTAGTACCTTCGACTTCAAGTTCTGTTCCGGCATATTTACCATAAAGAACTGTATCGCCTACTTTCAATACCATTTCTTCATCTTTCGTACCGTGACCTACTGCCACAACTTCACCTTTCAAAGGTTTTTCTTTTGCTGTATCAGGAATAATGATACCACCAATTGTTTTTTCTTCTGCAGGTGCAGGGAGGATAAGCACTCTGTCTGCTAATGGTTTATATTTTAGTTATACATTATAATATTAATTGTCACCCGCCTGTTCTGCAGGCGAACCGTTAAAGACATTGCGAAAAGCGTGCCAAAGCAAAAGAATGATTGTTTGGCAGAAATTGACTGACAAAATGACTGACAGTTCACCTCTTATGGCAAAAAGAGAGAGCTACCACTACCCTACCTTCATAGTATTAACAAAGAAGTTACTCCCCGTAGGGCGCAAACTTCCCTTCCCTTTACCACAAAGTTCTTTCCGCCCCGTTTCAGACTTAAAACGGAAGTTGCGTTTTTATAAACGGAAGTTTCGTTTATAGATTATGATAAAGCAAGAGCAACTTTAAGCTCTATACAGAGGAAGTTTGCAAAGGATGAAGTGAAACTTATCTATATGTCTCCAGGAAAACAAACAAGGAGGTCTGAACTTTGCAGCCCACACCTCCTGATTATGTGTGAAGGGAATGTATGTATGCGAAAGCTATAAACTAGCTATATACTTCCATAGCGGAGCAGCGTTCAGCGCTTGCATGATTTCGTTGTTATCCAGCAGCCGTTTCACCTCTTCCAAGGTGAGCAGATGCACGGAAAGATCTTCGGTAGCTTCCAGATGTTGGTGGTCGATGAGTTCCACATCGGTTGCAAGGAAGCAATACGTCAGATTGGTGTGAGTGCTCGGATTGGCGGAAATCACCATATATTCCTGCCAGTTGCCATTTCCGTAGCCGGTTTCTTCCCATAATTCGCGTTGGGCGGATACCAATGGCGAAGCGTCTTCCTTTTCACACACACCGGCACAAAGTTCATAACAAGTCCGGCCGATGCCGGGACGGTATTGGCGGACAAATACAAATTTTCCTTCTTTGGTTATGGCAATCGTGTTTACCCAGTCGGGGTATTCAAGAATATAATATTCGGGGATATGATTTCCATTGGGAAGCAACATATCTTCACAACGAACGGTCAGCCACGGGCGGCGGAACAGGTATTTGCTGCTCACCGTTTTCCATGCTTTGTTTTTCTCTTCCATAAGGTTTCTTGTTTTCTTCCGGCAAAAGTAATGATTTCCTCCGGATATCCTGCTTTACAGCTTTCTCTTTTATTCGTCCACACAAGTTATCTCTATCATCCGGATCTGTTCCAGATATTTCTTAGTCGAACTGACCAAAGAACTTCCCATATAGAATAAAAACATCAGGCTGACAATAGTCATTAGTACACCAATCAAAGCGAAACGGTTTCTTTGTTCTAAAATGCTGCTATTCATACCTCTTCCTCCTCTTAATTTTACCTACTGCAAAGATAACGCAGAAAGGCTACAAAAAATTTACAAGAATGTTTCAAAAAGCTTAAATATTGAAATAGTGTTCGTATCTTTGCATCCGCTAACAACCCCTTAATTACAATATGGCATTTACGAATAACATTATGATTGTCCGGCACAAGTTGCTGGCTGACCTTGTAAGACTCTGGAAAAACGACCAGTTAGTAGAAAAAATAGACCGGCTACCTATTGAATTGAGCCCACGCAAGTCAAAGCCTCTGGGACGCTGTTGTGTACACAAAGAACGAGCCGTGTGGAGATACAAGATGTTCCCCCTAATGGGACTGGACATGACAGACGAACATGACGAAGTAACTCCTCTCTCCGAATATGCGCAGCAAGCATTGAGCCGTCCCGAACCGGATAAAGAAAATATAATGTGCGTCATTGACGAAGCGTGTTCTTCCTGCATACAGATTAATTATGAAATAACCAACCTTTGTCGCGGATGTGTGGCCCGTAGTTGCTATATGAACTGCCCCAAAGATGCCATACGTTTCAAGAAAAACGGTCAGGCAATGATCGACCATGAGACGTGTATCAGTTGCGGTATCTGTCATAAGAGTTGCCCGTATCATGCCATCGTCTATATTCCTGTGCCTTGCGAAGAATCCTGTCCGGTGAAAGCTATCAGTAAAGATGAACACGGAATAGAGCATATCGACGAAAGCAAATGTATATATTGCGGAAAGTGCATGAATGCTTGTCCGTTCGGTGCTATCTTCGAGATTTCACAGACATTCGACGTTTTGCAACGAATCCGTAAAGGAGAGAAAATGGTGGCTATTATTGCTCCGTCTATCCTCGGGCAGTTCAAGACTTCGATCGAACAAGTATATGGAGCTTTTAAAGAAATAGGATTTACCGATGTGATTGAAGTGGCCGAAGGAGCAATGTCGACTACCAGCAACGAAGCACACGAATTACTGGAGAAGTTGGAAAAAGGACAGAGTTTCATGACTACTTCCTGCTGCCCTTCTTACATCGAACTGGTAGAAAAACATATTCCGGGGATGAAACCATACGTTTCCACCACCGGTTCGCCGATGTATTACACGGCACGGATCGCCAAGGAGAAGCACCCGGATGCAAAAATCGTATTCGTAGGTCCATGTGTAGCCAAACGTAAAGAGGTGCGCCGCGACAAGGCCGTAGATTATATCCTGACATTCGAAGAGGTGGGTTCCATTCTTGACGGGTTGGACATCCAACTGGAGCAGACACAGGCTTTCTCCATATTGCATACTTCCGTCCGCGAAGCACACGGTTTCGCACAAGCCGGCGGTGTAATGGGAGCTGTCAAAGCATACCTGAAAGAAGAAGCGGAAAAGATAAACGCGATCCAAGTGTCGGATATCAATAAGAAGAACATAGCCCTGCTGCGTGCCTGTGCCAAGACCGGAAAGGCAGCCGGACAATTTATTGAAGTCATGGCTTGCGAAGGTGGTTGTATCACCGGACCGAGCACGCACAATGACATTGTTTCGGGACGTCGCCAACTGGCACAAGAGCTGCTCAAACGAAAAGAGAGCTATGAAACAATGGATAGATAAACTACGGCAGGAAAGAACTCTTCGACCCGAAGAATTCCGACAACTGTTGACCGGATGTGACGCGGACTCCCTGCGAATCATTAACGAACAGGCACGGGAGGTCAGCCTCCGGCATTTCGGAAACCGGATTTATATCCGTGGACTGATTGAAATAAGTAATTGCTGCCGGAACAACTGCTATTACTGCGGCATCCGGAAAGGTAATCCGCACGTAGCACGTTACCGGCTGAGTCCGGAAAGTATTCTGGATTGCTGCAAACAAGGATACGCACTGGGATTCCGGACTTTTGTCCTGCAAGGGGGAGAAGATCCTGCACTGACGGACGACCGCATAGAGACAATCGTTGCCGCCATACGGCGGCATTATCCGGACTGTGCCATTACGCTATCACTCGGCGAAAAGTCACGCGAAGCGTATGAACGTTTCTTTCACGCCGGAGCCAATCGCTACCTGTTACGGCACGAAACTTACGACGCGACGCATTACAGCCAACTGCACCCTGCCGGAATGTCCGGCAAGCAACGCCTGCAATGCCTGCAAAACTTAAAAGAAACAGGGTATCAAACCGGAACGGGAATTATGGTCGGTAGTCCGGGACAGACTGTAGAACATCTGATTCAAGACATTCTGTTTATCGAAAAACTCCGTCCTGAAATGATCGGCATCGGTCCTTTTCTGCCTCATCAGGATACGCCTTTTGCCCGATATTCCAGCGGAACGCTCGAACAGACACTGCTCTTATTGTCTATCTTCCGCCTGATGCACCCTTCGGCACTGATTCCATCGACAACAGCTCTGGCTACACTGACTCCCGACGGACGGGAACGGGGGATATTGGCAGGAGCAAATGTAGTCATGCCCAATCTGTCGCCACAGGAGGAACGGAAAAAGTATACCTTATATAATAACAAAGCCTCCCTCGGAGCTGAATCGGCAGAAGGAATCAGGATATTGCAACAACAATTACATAACATCGGCTATGAGATTTCTTTCTCCAGAGGAGATTTTAAAACGGTTGACAGTTAGAAGTCAGTTAGTTGGAACTTAGAAGTTTAGAATAGATTATGACATACAAAGTAGATTCACCTGAAGCAGAAGAATTCATCCACCATGAAGAAATTCTGGAAACACTGGAATATGCACGGACCAACAAAGACAACCGTGCACTGATTGAACAACTGATTGAAAAAGCTGCTCTATGTAAAGGACTGACACATCGGGAAGCAGCCGTCCTATTGGAATGTGACCAGCCCGATCTGATAGAACACATCTTTCATCTCGCCAAAGAAATCAAACAAAAGTTTTACGGCAACCGTATCGTAATGTTTGCACCGCTGTACCTCTCGAACTATTGCGTCAACGGCTGTACCTACTGCCCGTATCATGCCAAGAACAAAACGATTGCCCGCAAGAAACTGACACAGGAAGAGATCCGTCAGGAAGTGATTGCCTTACAGGATATGGGGCACAAGCGCCTGGCACTCGAAGCAGGAGAACATCCCACCCTGAATCCGATAGAATATATTCTGGAATCTATCCGGACGATTTACGGTATCAAACATAAAAACGGGGCTATCCGTCGGGTGAACGTAAATATTGCAGCCACTACGGTAGAAAACTACCGCCGGTTGAAAGAGGCAAGCATCGGCACTTATATATTGTTCCAGGAGACTTATCATAAAGAAAACTACGAAGCCCTCCACCCCACCGGACCGAAAAGCAACTATGCCTACCACACGGAAGCCATGGACCGTGCTATGGAAGGGGGTATTGACGATGTAGGGGTAGGCGTTCTCTTCGGACTGAATACATACCGTTATGACTTTACCGGACTGCTGATGCACGCCGAACATCTGGAAGCCAGATTCGGCGTAGGTCCGCATACGATCAGCGTTCCGCGCATCTGCTCGGCAGATGATATTGATGCAGGGGATTTCCCCAATGCTATCTCGGACGAGATATTCAGTAAGATTGTAGCCGTTATCCGGATAGCCGTTCCATATACCGGAATGATTATTTCGACCCGCGAATCACAGGAGTCACGCAAGAAGGTCCTCGAACTGGGCATTTCACAAATCAGCGGCGGTTCGCGTACCAGTGTCGGAGGGTATGCGGAAAGAGAACTGCCGGAGAACAATTCCGCACAGTTCGATGTCAGTGACACACGGACACTGGACGAGGTTGTCAACTGGCTGCTCGATCTCGGGCATATCCCCAGCTTCTGTACTGCCTGTTACCGCGAAGGAAGAACGGGCGACCGTTTCATGTCGCTCGTCAAATCCGGACAGATAGCAAACTGCTGTGCCCCGAATGCCTTAATGACACTGAAAGAGTATCTGGAAGATTATGCCTCCGAAGACACCCGGAAAAAAGGGCTGAAACTGATTGAAAAGGAAACGGAACATATTCCGAATCCCAAAATCAGAGAAATCGCCATACGTAACTTAAAAGCAATCGCCGAAGGCAAAAGAGATTTTCGATTATGAGTTTAACAGATACCCCTAACGCCAACAGGCTTCACATAGCTCTTTTCGGCAGACGAAACAGTGGCAAGTCTTCTCTTATCAACGCTTTGACAGGACAGGACACTGCGCTCGTCTCGGATACTCCGGGAACAACCACCGACCCGGTAGCGAAAGCCATGGAAATTCATGGGATCGGACCGTGCCTGTTTATCGATACACCGGGATTCGACGATGAAGGCGAACTTGGGCGAATGCGTATTGAACGCACATGGAAAGCGGTAGAGAAAACAGATATGGCTATCTTATTTTGTGGAGGCGATACGTCTGCCGAGCTTTCAAAGGAGACAAAGGAGCCCGATTTTACAGAAGAACTTTACTGGCTGAAACAGTTAAAGGCTAAAGGGATTCCGACGATTCTGCTGATAAACAAAACAGATATACGGAAAGATTCACAGGCGTTGGCTATCAAAGTCAGAGAAAGTTTCGGAGATACTCCTGTCCTAATCAGTGCAAAAGAGAAAACAGGGATCGAACAGATCCGCCGGACTATACTGGAAAAACTCCCTCCGGATTTCGGCCAGCAAAGTATCACCGGAACGTTAGTCGCAGAGAATGACCTCGTACTTCTCGTAATGCCACAGGACATACAGGCTCCCAAAGGCCGGCTCATCCTGCCGCAAGTACAGACGATTCGTGAATTGCTGGACAAGAAATGTCTGATTGCCACCTGTACCACCGACAAGTTGCCGGAAACATTACACGCCCTTGCTCATCCTCCCAAATTGATTATTACGGATTCGCAGGTTTTCAAAACAGTCTACGAGCAAAAACCGGAAGAGAGCAAACTTACGTCCTTTTCTGTGCTTTTCGCCGGATATAAGGGAGATATTCATTATTATGTGAAAAGTGCGGCCGCTATTGAGATGCTGACCGAATCATCACGTGTGCTAATAGCCGAAGCTTGTACCCATGCCCCTCTTTCCGAGGATATCGGGCGGGTAAAACTTCCCCGCTTACTGAGAAAACGTATCGGTGAGAAACTGCAAATAGACATCGTGGCCGGAACAGACTTTCCACAAGACCTGACACCTTATTCTTTAGTGATTCACTGTGGGGCATGTATGTTCAACCGTAAATATGTACTCAGCCGTATCGAGTTAGCCCGAAAGCAAAATATTCCCATGACAAACTATGGAGTAGCCATTGCTTTCCTCAATGGGATACTAGATCGGATTGAATACTAAAAAAAGAGCTGTTTTGGTTGTATACTAAGAACATTAAGTTTACATTTGCTACCTAATTAATCATATTATTTAATTTAATACACAACACATGAAAAAGAAAGAAGTGGCTTTAGCCATTTTTCTGTTGACCGGACTCACTCTCCAGGCACAGGAAAGAGTGACACAATACAAAGTCCGCGACGCTATTGAGGTTCGTACACCTATCATGAACGACAGTATCAACCCGAAAGGAGAAAAGCATTCAACCAAGATGTTGCTTAAAACTCCAGTAGTACTCGACCTCCCTGATGCGCCCCTGCAATCACTGACCGTTGACACGGCAGGGTATCTAACATTGGATAAGGCTGACAAAAACAGCAAGATTTATGTACTTAAAACACAGATCAGGGCGGAACGTTTCCTGAAAGGAAAATTGAAAGTTACTTCTCCCGTCCGCTGGGAAGTCTTTATCGACGAAGTTTCCAAGCAGACAAAGGACGCCGCCGAAGATAGTATCAGTTCTGCCTCCTCTCGGGATATAGCTCTTACTCTGGAACCGGAAAGAGATTATGAAATCACAATCAAATTGCTTTCCACCGCAGAAGACAAAGCTGCTCCTACCCTGAAATGCGAGTTTATCAAGGACAATAAATTCAAGGATATCGCCTGCACACTAGATCCGAATGCAAAGAAGCGTTTTTCACTGGATAATACAGTGTACGGCAACCGTGTTATCTCCGTTGCGATCTCTCCGAGTGGAAAATACCTGCTGACCCGTTATTGGAACAACCATGCTGCCAAACGCTCGCGTACATACTGTCAGCTCACGGAGCTGAAAACCGGAAAGGTTCTTTTGGATAATGCAAGAGACGGTATGCGTTGGATGCCCAAAAGCGACAAACTCTATTATACCGTAACAGCGCTTAGCGGAAATGACGTTATCACGCTCGACCCTGCTACACTGAACGAAGAAACTCTCTTGAAAGGGATTCCCGAACAGGGCTTTACATGGTCGCCCAACGAAGACTTCCTGATCTATTACCCCAGAGAAGAAGGAGAAAAAGAACAAGGTGCTCTCCGCCGTATCGTCAGCCCGGCAGACCGTATTCCCAACACTCGCGGACGAAGCTTCCTGGCTAAATATAACATAGCCAACGGTGTTTCCGAACGGTTGACTTATGGTAACCATAGCACTTACTTACAGGATATTTCTCCCGATGGGAAATTTATGATATATAGTACATCGAAAGAAAACATCACTCAACGTCCGTTCTCTCTGTCTTCTCTCTACCTGGTAGATTTGGAAACGTTGAAGGTTGACACTCTTTTCCACGACGAACGCTTCCTGGGAGGTGCCAGCTATTCACCGGACGGCAAGCAGTTATTGCTTACAGCAAGTCCCGAGGCCTTCGGCGGAATCGGAAAGAATTGCGGTAATCATCCTATTGCCAATGATTTCGACACACAGGCATTTATCATGGACCTGGCTACCCGCAAGATACAGCCGATTACTAAAGACTTCAACCCGACTGTCAGCCCTCTGCAATGGAATCGCGGGGACGGATGCATTTATTTCAATACGGACGATGGCGACTGCAAGAACATCTATCGCTACTCGCCCAAAAACAACAGTTTTGAGAAGTTGAACCTGGAAACGGATGTTACCAGTGCTTTCACCTTATCGGAATACAATCCGGGAATCGCCGCTTATATCGGTCAATCCGACCATAATGCCGGAGTTGCCTATCTGTATGACATGAAGAAAAAAACTTCCCGGTTACTGGCCGACCCATTGAAGCCAATTCTCGACCAGATAGAATTAGGTAAAACCGAACCGTGGAACTTTACGGCCTCGGACGGAACGGTAATCACCGGAAAGATGTGTCTGCCGCCCAACTTCGACCCGAATAAGAAGTATCCGATGCTTGTTTATTACTATGGCGGAACCACTCCTACGACACGTGGCATCAGTAATCCGTATTGTGCCCAACTGTTCGCTTCACGCGACTATGTAGTGTATGTGATTCAGCCTAGCGGTACTATCGGTTTCGGACAGGAATTTTCTGCACGCCACGTCAACGCGTGGGGAAAACGTACTGCTGACGATATTATTGAAGGAACAAAACAGTTCTGCAAGGAACACCCGTTTGTAGACGAAAAACGAATCGGATGTCTCGGTGCTTCCTACGGAGGATTCATGACGCAGTATCTGCAAACTCAAACTGACATCTTTGCCGCTGCCGTGTCTCATGCAGGTATCAGCGATGTGACCAGCTATTGGGGAGAAGGTTACTGGGGCTATTCATACAATGCGATTGCCGCCGCCGACAGCTACCCCTGGAAAAACCCGGATCTGTTTACCAAACAAGGCTCTTTATTCAATGCTGACAAGATCAACACCCCATTGCTATTGTTGCACGGAACCGTAGATACCAATGTACCCATAGGTGAAAGTATACAGCTTTTCAATGCCTTGAAGATATTAGGAAAGACTGTTGAATTCATCACAGTAGACGGTGAGAATCATTTTATTTCAGATTACGACAAGCGTATCAAATGGCACAATTCTATTATGGCATGGTTTGCCCGCTGGCTGCAGGATCGCCCGGAATGGTGGAATGAGATGTATCCCGAACGTCATTTGTAACTCCCGGTAAACAGGAGTACTATTCCCAAATAATAAGGTGCCGCTGATCGAATGTCAACGGCACCTTATCTTTTTATAATCAATGTTCTTTTATCTCTTTACAGCAGCAATCAATTCTTCTGCCGAAACAAGATTCTGTTCCCCTGTCTCCATATTCTTCAGCATAACTTTGCCCTCATTCATCTCGTTTTCACCTACGATAGCGACAAACGGAATATTCTTCGCATTGGCATAGCTCATTTGTTTTTTCATCTTGGAGGCATCCGGGAAGATTTCGGCACGGATACCTGCTGCACGCACTTTTGCCAAAACACCCATAGAGAAAGCCGCTTCCTTTTCACCGAAATTGATGAATAACACTTCTGTTCCGTTCACAGCTTCTTTCGGATAAAGTTCGAGCTGGTTCAACACATCGAAGATACGGTCTGCACCGAAAGAGATACCGACACCGGATACCCCCGACATACCGAATACTCCGGTCAGATTGTCATAGCGTCCACCGCCTGTGATACTGCCGATTTGTACGTCCAACGCCTTCACTTCAAAAATAGCCCCTGTATAGTAGTTCAATCCGCGGGCCAATGTCAGGTCAAGTTCAATTTCATTCTTCAGCCCCATTGTTTCCAATGTATTCAGAATAAACTCACTTTCCTCCACTCCCTTCAATCCTACTTCACTGGCTGACAACACTTCTTTCAATGTGCCCAGTTTCTCCGCATTCGTGCCGTTAAGAAGAATAATAGGCTGCAATTTGGCAATAGCCTCATCACTGATCCCTTTCTCTTTCAGTTCGGCATTCACGTTGTCCAGACCGATCTTATCCAGCTTATCTATGGCTACGGTTATATCGACAATCTTATCAGCTTCACCGATAATCTCGGCAATACCGGAAAGAATCTTACGATTATTAATCTTGATGCATACACGAATACCGAAACGGCTGAATACAGTATCAACAATCTGCATCAGTTCTACCTCGTTCAGCAACGAATCACTACCTACCACATCCGCATCACATTGATAAAACTCACGATAACGCCCTTTCTGCGGACGGTCGGCACGCCATACCGGCTGAATCTGATAGCGTTTGAAAGGGAACGTGATTTCGTCACGGTGCATCACTACATAACGGGCAAAAGGTACAGTCAAGTCATAACGCAATCCTTTCTCACAGAATTTGCTTGCCAGCTTTGCTGCATTACGGCTCAACAATTCCTCGTCAGTGATACCGGAAAAATAATCTCCCGAGTTCTGAATCTTAAAAAGAAGTTTGTCGCCTTCATCTCCATACTTTCCCATGAGTGTAGAAAGCATTTCCATAGATGGAGTTTCTATCTGCTGGAAACCATAAAGATGATATACGTCACGAATCGTATTGAATATATAATTACGCTTCGCCATTTCTACCGGCGAGAAGTCACGAGTTCCTTTAGGAATACTTGGTTTTGCTGCCATAATATTACTGTTTATAATTTTAATTGCGCAAATTTACTGCAAATTTCCGAGCAACACTTGCATATATCTGAAAAAATCGTCAACATTCTACCCTAAGTTGTGCAAAACCCGAATATATGATAATGTATGACAAACAAAAGAGTGCCTTCCAGAATCCTAATGCGGACTAAGAAGGCACTCTTTTATATTTTATGGAGAAGTTTTTAGTCTCTTCTACCCATGAAGATCATAATGTAGTAAATCAACGTAGCCAATGAACCCAACGCAGCTACTACATAAGTGTATGCAGCGGAACGAAGTGCATCTTCAGCTTGTCTGTGATTATACGAGTTGGTGATCCCGGATGAACTCAGCCAAACGAGTGCACGCTTACTTGCATTGATTTCCACCGGCAAGGTGATAAAGCTGAACAATGTAGTCATGGCAAACAATATAATACCTGCCAACAATAACTGAGGGAATGTATTCAGCAATAAAATACCTCCCAACAACACCCATGTCATGATAGAAGACGCAAAGCTCACTACCGGGACCAATGCGCTACGCATTTTCAACGGCGCATACATACGTGCGTGCTGAACAGCGTGCCCACATTCGTGTGCAGCTACGGCAGCCGCCATGATACTGTTACTTTCATACACACCTTCACTCAAATTCACTGTTTTATTTGCAGGATTGTAGTGGTCGGTCAATCGTCCCGGAGTATGTGTTACTTGTACATCATAAATTCCATTGTCATGCAACATCTTCAAAGCCACGTCGCGTCCTGTCATGCCATTGCCGGTAGGGATCTTGGAGTACTTCTTGAATTTGTTCTGCAAATTCATCTGCACCAGCCAACTTACTACGGCAATTCCAATAAATAATACCCAATAAGACATCATATACTTTTCGTTTTAATTATTACTCTATATCTATAAACAAATTGTTTGCCAAAAATACGGGGAAACTATCAATGTCAGAATAGTTTCCCCGTGCTTTTATGAAGAATTAGCTAAAAATTAGTCAATCGTAAGTTCTACCACATAGTCAATATCTTTCGGGACTTCCGCAAATTCCAGCAGAACGCCCGCTTTCGTTTTGGTAAGGCGAACCGGAGACTGATCTTTAAATACAACCGCCTTCTTCACTTTCTTATCTGTCAAAGGCAGGAATAATGCTTTATCTTTCAAATCCAGAATATGCACATAGAGTTTGTTCCCTTTCTGTGTAGTCACTCCCCAATCGTGAGGCGCAACCACACCGCCACGTGTTCCATAGATTGTCTCTCCGTATTGTTTCATCCACTCGCCCATCTCTTGCAAACGTTGTACTGCCACTGCAGGAAGTTCTCCGTCAGGTTGAGGACCGATGTTCATCAGAAGATTGGCATTCTTGCCGGCAGCCTTCACCAGATAATGAATCAATGTTTTGGTAGACTTATAGTTCTGGTCGGTAATCTTATACCCCCACATCCCATTCATCGTTTCACAAGTTTCCAGCGGCAGGTGACTTACATCCTGTCCGGAGAGCCCTGCCGTATTCTCACCCGGCAGATCACGTTCGAAGATCTGAATATCCTCACCGGCAAAAGGCATCTGATGATGATTATTTCCGACCAGACACCCCGGTTGGAGCTTATGAATCAAAGCATACTGTTCGGGCAATTCCCAATCAAAGTCTTTATTCTGATCCTGATCCCACCAGCCGTCGAACCAGATAGCACCTACGGGACCGTAGTTCGTAAGCAATTCCGTCAACTGGTTATTCATAAATTGATAATAGCTTTTCCAGTTTCCTTTTGAATCCGGCCGCCCCGTTCCACGCCCTGTTCGTCCCCAGGGATAGTCTTCACGCACCCAGTCGAGATGCGAATAGTAGAAATGAAGTTTGATTCCATGTTTGGCACAGGCAGCAGCAAGCTCCTTCACAATGTCTCTTTTGAAAGGAGTAGCTTTCACCACATTATAATCCGAATATTTGGTATCAAACATCGAGAAACCCTCGTGGTGACGGGTCGTGAAACAGATATATCTGGCTCCCGAAGCCTTGATAGACTGCACCCACTTATCCGCATCAAACTTGGATGGATAAAATCCACCTGCCAGTTTGGCATACTCTTTATAATTCAGATTTATATTTGTCATAGTCCATTCACCGGTAGCAAGCATTGCATACAGTCCCCAATGAAGGAAAATACCAAACTTATTATCCTGAAACTCTTCCCGTGCTTTCAAGTTTTCTTCTGTCGGCTGATAGGAAGACTGGGCAAAAGCCCCACAACTCATGGCGAGTAATAAAAGAAAAGAAATAAAACGTGTTTTCATAAGGCATTTATTATTTGTGTCCATACTAAGCAACAAAGATTTGAACAAGAAAGGCGGAGTTTGTCCAATCTCCGCCTTCCCAAAATATAATAGAACAAATGTTATTCTTCCGTATAACGTTCGATAGTCTGCGCTCTGTCCGGTCCTACGGATACAATCTTGATTTGTACGCCAAGTTGTTCTTCGAGGAAAGTCAGATATGCGTTGAATTCTTCGGGAAATTCATCTTCGCTCTGCATCTTCGTCATGTCCGTCTGCCAGCCCGGAAGTTCTGCATATACAGGTTCCACCCCTTCAGTGATGTCGTATGGGAAGTAATCAATTTCCTCACCGTTAACTTTGTAAGCTACACAAGCCTTGATTGTTTCGAAAGTATCGAGCACATCGCTCTTCATCATAATCAATTTGGTAACCCCGTTTATCATAACGGAATATTTCAACGCAACGAGGTCAATCCAACCGCAACGACGCTTACGACCTGTAACCGAACCGAACTCATGTCCCAGCGTACACATCTTGTCTCCTGTTTCATCAAACAGTTCAGTCGGGAAAGGACCTGCTCCTACGCGAGTACAATATGCTTTGAAGATACCGTAAACTTCTCCGATACGGTTGGGAGCTACGCCCAATCCGGTGCAGGCACCGGCACAAACTGTATTGGAAGAAGTAACAAACGGATACGAACCGAAGTCGATATCAAGCATAGTACCTTGTGCACCTTCACAAAGAACACTCTTTCCGTCCTTCAACAGATTGTTTACTTCATGTTCGCTATCTACAAAATGGAACTGTTTCAGATATTCGATACCTTCCAACCATGCCTTTTCCAGTTCAGCAAGATCATATTCGTAGTTCAGGCTTTTCAGGATTTGTTCGTGACGAGCCTTTGCAGCAGCGTATTTCTGATCGAAATTATGAAGGATATCACCTACACGGACACCGTTACGGCTTACTTTATCCGTATATGTAGGACCAATCCCCTTACCGGTAGTTCCCACTTTGGCATCTCCTTTGGCAGCTTCGTAAGCAGCGTCCAGGATACGGTGTGTCGGAAGAATGAGATGCGCTTTCTTTGAGATGTGCAAACGTTCTTTCAGCGGATGCCCTGATGCTTCAAGCGCTTCTGCTTCTGCCTTAAACAGTGCCGGGTCAAGTACCACACCATTACCGATGATGTTTACCTTGTTTCCCTGAAAAATACCGGAAGGGATAGAACGAAGCACATACTTCTGTCCTTCAAACTCAAGTGTGTGACCGGCATTCGGGCCGCCCTGGAAACGAGCAACCACATCGTACTTAGGTGTTAATACGTCGACTACTTTTCCTTTACCTTCGTCGCCCCATTGTAATCCTAATAGAACATCTACTTTCATTTTTCTTTTTTATTGTTGTTATTTACTTTTTTCCGTTTGTTAGCTCTGTCGCACTTGCTGCATATACCATATATATATAAGGAGTAATGCGAAAGTTGAAAGCGGCTTAATTTTGTATTTTCAATGGCATGCTGCAACTCCTCGTTCTGAAACTCGGTCACTTTACCGCACTGAGTACATATCTGGTGATGATGTGTCTCGCGATTATATGATTTTTCGTATTGGGAGGAAGTGCCGAACTGGTGCTTGATAACCAGCCGCGCATTGATAAGAAGGATAATAGTATTGTAGAGAGTCGCCCGGCTCACCCGGAAATTCTCCTGGTCCATCATCCGCGAATAGAGCATATCTATATCGAAATGGCCGTCAATAGAATAGATAGTATCGAGTATGGCGTAGCGTTCAGGAGTCTTACGATGCCCGTTCGCCGTGAGATATTCCGTGAATATCTGCCTTACTGTATCTTTCACATTTTGAGTTTCCATTATCAGCCAAAATTAGCGCGAACAAAGTTAAGCCTTTTTTGCGGAAAGCAAAAGAAATTCCTCTAAAAGAAAATACAATGTTATCTGTTATTAAATAATAAGGTGATAAAGTTATGGTCAAGTCCGTCCCCCTATCACCTTATACAATCATAGTCTTATTATATTATAAATCTGCAGCCTCTTCTTTCACCATATTATAAAGTATCTGCTCCGCTTCTACCTCAGAATCGGCCATTCCTTCTACCAACCGGCACACCTGAAAAGCGTGTTCCTCGTTATGCTGCATATACTTGCGGATCACCAGCAACGCCGCATTACGCACGTGATAACTCTCGGAATGAACTGCACAGATTGCCTGGTCGAGCAATTCGCCTGAGGCCCGTTCCGTCATATCGCCTTTCTTCATCAGGAGACGGGCGGCAGTCAGGAAACCACAGGTTTGCACATATTCCTGTTCATCCGCAATCCAGTGAAGAGATTTGGCAGGGGCATACGGCAAATGCTGAAAAAGATTCATGCAAGTCAACTCAGCTATTTCGATATTTTGAATATCCTCTACCCAGATGTCCGCAATCTCCGGATAAAAGGTATCAATCGGTTGAAGCATGGCAGCCATGATCTTACACTCGCGGATATTTTCTTTCCACAAGGCTTGCGCCAGGTCATGATTCTTCTCATAGCCTTCGGCAATCATCTTGATACGGGGCAGTTCTACACCGAAATTGAGTTTGTAGAGCAGCCCTTTCTCACGCATACTTTGGGACACAGCCCCGTTCATAGAGAGACGGAGCTGTGTTTTGATATCTTTTAATTGTTCTTTAATATCCATATTTCGATTAGTTGTTTACCGAAGGCAATGGAGAGTAATCCTTGCTGTAACGCAACATTTGCTCTACATAACCTTCACTATAATCCACAGTGACATCCGTAATATTTCCATTATCATCCGTCACCAGTTCGTATTTCGGATTCACAAAACCTTTGTAAGGAGCCAGATTCAGTTTCTTGTAACGTTCCAATACTTCAGCGTGAAGAACCGGGTCTACTTTCACGGCATAATTTTCTACCAATGCACGCGCACCCTCAAAGTCACCGGTCGACTTGATACGTTGGATTTCAGCCAGCAGTTCGCCGAAAAGTTCACGCACTTTCTGGTAGTCATTGATTACGACATACGTCTTTCCGTCTTTCTTCACCATTTCGACCACTTTATCGGCAGCACCTTTCTCAAACACCCAACGGGCAATCAACTGACGGTTACGCATATGAGCCTCCTCAACAGTATTTCCCGGTTCGATGCGTACCAACTGTGTCATTAACCCGTTCATTAAATAAGTATAATATTGAGCCTTATAAGCATCGGGAGAAGAAAGGAGTTTCAGTTCCACCAGTTTCGGGTCGGCTACATAATAAAGTCCGAACAAATCGGCACGGGCTTCTTCGATCGTAGAACCATAAGCCTTCAAAGCATCAGGGTCCACTCCCGGAAGCAATTTGCCGGAACCGTGTCCAAGGCATTCGTGCAAATCCGTATGAAGCTCGTCCGTCAGATCGGCATAAGTATCAATCAGTTTTATTTCCGCGTCGCTGTATACAAATTCTTCGTTGAATCCATTGCCATGAGCAGCTTTGTTATAAGCATCGGTAATATTTCCGATAGTCACGGATTTAGATCCGTGATGCGCACGAATCCAGTTAGCATTCGGAAGGTTGATACCAATCGCTGTCGCCGGATAAAGATCACCGGCAAGGATAGCGGCAGTGATTACTTTAGCCGATACACCTTTCACTTCATCTTTCTTGAAAGCTTTGTCCACCGGAGAATGGTCTTCAAACCACTGGGCATTACTGCTGATAATTTCCGTGCGGTGAGTAGATTCGATATCCTTGAAATTAACCAACGATTCCCAACTGGCTTTCATGCCCAGCGGGTCGCCATAACTTTCGGTAAACCCGTTCACAAAGTCAATCCGCGAATCAAGGTCCTTCACCCAAAGAATTGCATACTCGTCAAAGTCCTTCAAGTTACCCGTTTCATAGAACCGGATCAACTTGCTGATAACCGCTTTCTGCGCCTCATTCTCAGCAACAGTTTCCGCTTTCTTCAACCAGTAGACAATCTTCTCAATCGCCTGCGTATAAAGTCCGCCTACTTTCCATACCTTTTCCTCCAACTTTCCATTCTCTTTCACCAGACGACTGTTCAAGCCATACGACACCGGAGTCTCGTCCTTCGGGTCTTTCATTGCATTGTAGAAGTCTTCGGCTTCCTTCTGCGTCACTCCGTTGTAGTAGTTGCAGGCGGAGGTCAGCACAAGGTCTTCACCGTCAGCCTGATTCACCCGCTTCGGCATGATAGCCGGGTCGAAAATCACGGGGAACAGTTCAGCGCAAAGTTGTTCGGCAGTCTGTCCGTCTGATAACGGAAGCAATTGGGCGTCAATGCCAAGCACAGCCTGTTTCAGAAAATCCTGCGAGAAGTTGGGCACAAATTTCTCTGTACCGTAGTGGTGGTGAATACCATTGGAGAACCATACCCTTTTGAGGTAAACTTCCATATTCTTGAAGTCGGGAGTAGTTTTATCTCCCTGATAGTTCGTATATACTGCTTCGAGCATCCTGCGGATTCTCAAATTATATTTTCCATTTTGATCGAATAAGATGTCCCGTCCTTCCAGAGCAGCCTCTGTCAGGTAGTAAATCAGTTCTTTTTGTTTCAGCGTCAGTTCCTCAAATCCGGGAACCTTATAACGCAATATCTGTAAGTCTGCAAATTGTTCCACTGTATAATCAAATTTATCTGCCTCAGCAGTTGTTGTTTTGGCTCCTCCGCACGATGATAAAAGCGCAGCGGTCACCGCCATTGAAATAAGATGTTTTTTCATAATGCTGATATTGATTCATTAAAATGAGAAAAGGAATTATCTCCAAAATCTTTCATTCAGAGGTAATTCCTTTTGGTCAGTTTCGGAAAGCGCAATTACTTTTTATCTTCCAAATGTCTTTTGCGATAACCGTTAGGAGTCTCACCTATGTTTTTGTAAAATGCAGCGTAAAAAGATTGACGATTTGCAAAGCCAACCATAGCGCTAATTTCTTCCACATTTTTGTCGGCATAACGTTTATCCGTCAATAAATGCAAAGCATCTTTTACTCTGTATTCATTTAACAGACAAGAATAGTTCATGCCAAAGCGAGAGTTAACTACTGCAGAAAGATAACGAGTATTCGTTTTCAATTCTTTCGCCAAATCCTTTGCTGAATAGTCAGGATCCTTGTACTTTTTCTGTACAACAATGATATTCAATATCTTGTCATACAACTCATCTGCCAATTCCGGTCTGATTAAAGACCTGTAAGCAGCCTTCTTTTCTTTCTTTTCCCTCAAATTGTAGGGACGTTTTTTAGGAGTTTCCTCCGTTTTTTTGTTCTCTAAATCACTCATTGAATTAACTGGTTAGGGTTTGTTCTTTTTGTTAATAATTGCTCATTTGCAACCTTAGATGTTACAAATGTCTTACTTTTTTTTTAAACACACAATTATTTTGTGCATTTTTTTTCTAAATAAACAATCAAAAACCTTGAAAAAGAGAGATTTGGTTTGATTAATAAGAAACTTTAACCTTTATATAATTCATCTTAGAAACTGAAATCTATACATAACGCAAGTTGTGAAAGAAAAACGTACCTTTGCAGCAAATTTAAATAATCGTCAATGAGAGAAACTCTAAAAACATATTTCGGTTACGATAGTTTCCGTCCCTTGCAAGAAGAAATTATCCGTCATATTATGAGCAGGCAGGATGCACTGGTATTAATGCCCACCGGCGGAGGAAAGTCCATCTGTTACCAACTGCCGGCACTGCTTTGCGAAGGCACGGCTGTCGTGGTTTCTCCCCTCATTTCACTGATGAAGGACCAGGTGGAAGCATTGCAGGCCAACGGCATTGCCGCCGGAGCGCTGAACAGCAGCAACGATGAAACGGAAAACGCCAACCTGCGCCGCGCCTGTATCGAAGGCCGCCTGAAACTGCTTTATATATCACCGGAAAAGTTACTGGCAGAAAAAGACTATCTCCTGCGGGATATGCATATCTCACTGTTCGCTATTGACGAGGCTCATTGCATTTCCCAATGGGGACACGACTTCCGTCCGGAATATACGCAAATGGGAATGCTCCACCAACAATTCCCGCAAGTACCGATCGTTGCATTAACCGCTACTGCGGATAAAATCACCCGCGAAGACATTGTCCGCCAACTGCATCTGGTTCACCCCCGTACCTTTATTTCTTCTTTCGACCGGCCGAACATCAGCCTGACTGTCAAACGAGGCTTTCAGGCAAAAGAAAAGAACAAGGCGATTCTGGAGTTTATCAACCGACACAGCGGAGAAAGCGGGATTATTTACTGTATGAGCCGGAGCAAAACGGAGACCGTGGCGCAGATGTTGCAAAAGCAGGGAATCCGGTGCGGAGTCTATCATGCCGGATTGTCCGCACAGAAACGGGACGAGACACAGGATGATTTTATCAATGACCGCATTCAGGTGGTATGCGCCACGATTGCTTTTGGTATGGGAATCGACAAATCAAATGTGCGTTGGGTCATTCATTATAATCTGCCCAAAAGTATCGAAAGTTTTTATCAGGAGATCGGGCGTGCCGGACGTGATGGGTTGCCGAGCGACACGGTTCTGTTCTATTCGCTGGGCGACCTGATCCTACTGACCAAGTTTGCCACAGAAAGCAACCAGCAAAGCATTAACCTGGAAAAGCTCCAACGGATGCAACAGTACGCAGAAGCCGATATCTGCCGGAGAAGAATCTTATTGAGCTATTTCGGTGAAACGGCGACGGAGGACTGCGGTAATTGTGACGTCTGCAAGAACCCTCCGCAACGGTTCGACGGGACTGTCATTGTACAAAAGGCATTGAGCGCCATTGCACGCACTGAACAGCAGATCGGTACAGGCGTATTGATTGACATTCTTCGTGGAAGTTATTCGACGGAAGTGACCGGAAAAGGGTATCAGGAACTAAAGACTTTCGGTGCCGGACGGGAGATTCCACCACGCGACTGGCAGGATTACCTGCTTCAAATGCTGCAACTCGGTTATTTCGAAATTGCGTATAATGAGAACAATCATCTCAAAATTACGCCAAGCGGAAGCGATATTTTATTCGGAAGAACAAAAGCCATGCTCGTCGTCATTCATCGTGAAGAAGTTTCAACAAGCAAAGGGAAAAAGAAAAAAATAGTGGTTACAAAAGAACTACCACTCGGTTTGCCGGGGACAGAAAGCGAAGATCTGTTTGAAGCGTTGCGCGGATTAAGAAAGCAGCTTGCCGACCAGGAAGCACTTCCCGCTTACATTGTTCTGTCAGACAAAGTATTACATTTGCTTTGTATTTCCCGCCCCACCACCATTGAAGAATTCGGTTCGATCAGTGGTATCGGTGAATACAAAAAGAAAAAATACGGAAAGAACTTCGTAAATCTGATTCGGCAGTTCGTCTGACAATCCGTTGAAAAAAATCCATTTCTTGTCAAGAGCAAGTTTACATATTATTAACAAGGAAGGGGAGGAAACGAAAGGACAGTGAAGGAATCAGCTCCTCTCATCTGTTCTCCCCCTCATCCCCGGGGTGTATAGGCATAAGAAGGAAGACGAGCAACGGTCTGCCTAGGGGTAAAAGGTAATGAGGTGCCTTGTGAACGGTTTAAACAGAGCCTCTATTTCCGGTAAACAGAGCCTCCGTTTCTATAAAATAGAGGCTCTGATAAGGAGAAACAGAGGCTCTATCCGGCAGAGTAGAAACGGGCAGATACAAAAATAGGGAGGCAATCGCCCCCCTATTCTATCTCAATTAAAATCAAATGATATCTTATTATTACTTATACAAAGATACTATATCCAAAAGCCAAAGTCAAGTTTTTAAGGCATTATTTTCATCCGTTTACTTTCAAAAGGCATTTGGCATAAACTGCACATTACTTACATTGCTGAAGTTGTTCGTGCAGATCGGCAGGCGGTACGCCCAAAGAAATAGCTTTCTCAAAATCGGCTTTCGCCAGCGCTTTCTTTTTCTGCATCAGGTAAATGTTACCGCGCAACAAATATGCGTCAGCCGAAGAAGCATTCAGGCGAATAGCTTCTTCCAAATCGACCAGCGCCAGGTCTTCATGCTTCATATCCCGTTCCACATCGGCGCGGGCAACGTAGAGCGTAGCGTCCTCCGGAGTCTCTACGATCATCTTATTCAGGATGTCGAGCGACTCACGGAATTTCTCCTCTTTCTGTTCCAGAGTAGCCAGTCCGAGGCGGCCGCTGTAACTCTGCGGGTCAAGTTCCAGCAAACGGTTATAATCAATCCATGCAGCAGGATAATCTCTACGAAGGATGTAGATATAGGCACGCATCAGCAAAGCCTCTTTATTCTGCTTGTCTTCATCAAGCACTCGGCAATAGTCAGTATAAGCACGGTCCGTCCGCCCCGTTTCCATGTAGATAGCGGCACGGTCGAGCAGAATCGGGACTGCCAACGGAGCGAAGTTCAATGCAAAAGAATAGGATTCGAGTGCCTTGTCATACTCGCCCAGACGACGCTGCACCAAGCCCAGATTGGAAAAGAGCAACGCATTTTTCGCATTCTTCGGTTCCAGTTTCAATGCCTGGAGCAACAGTTCTTCCGCCCGGTGAAAACTGTCCTTCTCAATACACTCTATCGCTTTCTCGGACAACTGCTGATAGGTTTGCGCACTCAACGCAACCGGAAAGCAGAACAGCAACGCTATAATAATTCTTACCATACGGTTCAGGTTTAATGAATAACTTAGTCCAACGGATACGCATCAAATGCGAACAACTCTGTTGACAAATAACGCTCTCCCGTGTCAGGTAACAACGCTACGATTTTTTTGTTCTTGAATTCGGGACGTCCCGCCAACAAACGGGCCGCATATACTGCCGCTCCCGAAGAAATCCCGGCGAGCAAACCTTCGGTTGCCGCCAATTCACGTCCCACACGAATCGCTTCATCATCGGGCACGCTTATTACTTCGTCCACCACAGACGCATCATAAAGTTTCGGAATAAAATTGGCACCAATCCCCTGAATACGATGCGGAGCCGCCTCTCCTCCTTCCAGAACCGGAGATGCTGCCGGTTCCACGGCTACAACATGAATTTTCGGATTATGCTTCTTCAATGCACGGGCTACACCGCAAATCGTTCCTCCCGTACCAACTCCCGCCACAAAAGCCGCGACTTCGCCGTCCGTATCTTTCCATATTTCCTCGCCTGTCGTCCGTTCGTGAACGGCGGCATTGGCCGGATTCTCGAATTGCTGTAAAATCACCGAACCGGGAATACTGTCACGCAGTTCCTCCGCTTTAGCGATAGACGCTGCCATGCCTCCCAGTCCGTCCGTCAATACGATTTGTGCACCGAGTGCCTTCAACAGATTCCTCCGTTCCAGGCTCATCGTTTCGGGCATAGTCAATATGAGATGATAACCTTTTATAGTAGACACCATTGCCAGCCCGACACCGGTATTTCCACTTGTGGGTTCGATAATCGTCGCACCGGGTTTCAGAACTCCGCGAGCTTCGGCGTCTTCAATCATCGAAAGAGCCACCCGGTCCTTCACACTCCCTGCCGGATTGAATGCTTCCAGCTTGGCGATAATATTTTGTTCCATACCATATTTCCCGCAATAACCGGAAAGTTCCATTAGAGGAGTATTACCTACCAGATCGGTTAGTTTCTTTACTATCTTTGCCATTTTATTACATTTTATGTCACTTGTACGACAAAGATAGAGAAAAAAAGGTATGTTTTATATCACATCATGAGAAAGATAAGGAAAAGTATAGTAACTTTGTATCCGTTCAATCTTTTTAAGTTTACAGATATGAAAAAGAGAATCATACAATTTCTCACGACTTATTTTTTGTTTGTCCTCTTATTTGCACTTCAGAAACCTATCTTCATGGTTTATTACCGTGAATTATATATCAACGCGTCTCTCGGAGACTATTTCCGGGTCATGTGGCACGGACTTCCCTTGGATTTATCACTGGCGGGATATCTGACCGCTATTCCGGGCCTGCTGCTCATCGCCTCCGCCTGGACCGATTCATCCGTGCTCCGCCGTATCCGCCAAGTCTACTTCGGACTGATTGCTTTCATCATGGCTTGCATCTTTATCGTCGACCTGGGATTGTACGGCTTTTGGGGATTCCGCCTGGACGCCACTCCGATTTTCTATTTCTTCTCCTCTCCCAAGGACGCCATGGCAAGTGTCAGCTTTTGGTTCGTACTGCTGGGGATAGTAGCCATGCTGATTTACGCCGGTATTTTATACTGCATTTTCTACTACGTACTGATCCGCGAGAAGAACCCCATGAAGATACCTTATCGCCGGCAAAATGTCTCCCTCGCATTATTATTACTGACGGCAGCGCTTTTCATCCCTATCCGCGGCGGTTTCACCGTATCGACCATGAACTTAAGCAAAGTATATTTCAGCTCCGACCAACTGATGAACCATGCCGCCATTAATCCGGCATTCAGTTTCATGTACTCTGCCACGCATCAGAATAACTTCGAGAAGCAGTATCGTTTCATGGACCCTAACACAGCCGACAAGCTATTTGCGAAAATGGTGGACAAACCCGCCACACCGGCCGACAGTATCCCGCAACTCCTGAATACCCAACGCCCGAATATCGTCTTTATCATTCTTGAAAGTTTCTCCACACACCTGATGGAAACTTTCGGTGGGCAGCCGAATGTAGCTGTCAATATGGATAAATTTGCCAAAGAAGGTATCTTATTCAGTAACTTCTATGCCAACAGCTTCCGTACCGACCGTGGTCTGGCGTCTATCATCAGCGGATATCCCGGACAGCCGAGCACCAGCATTATGAAATATCCCGAAAAGACGGACAAACTTCCTTCGATCCCGCGCAGCTTGAAAAACGCCGGATACAACCTTGAATATTATTACGGCGGAGATGCGGACTTTACGAATATGCGCTCTTACCTGGTATCTTCCGGTATCGGAAAGATTATTTGCGACAAGGATTTCCCTTTGTCCGAACGTACCGGCAAGTGGGGGGCACAAGACCACGTATTATTCCAGCGTCTGCTGAAAGACATGAAAGAGGAAAAGCAACAGGAACCGTTCCTGAAACTTGTCCAGACTTCAAGCAGCCACGAACCTTTTGAAGTTCCGTTTCACCGGCTGGATGACAAGGTTCTCAATGCATTCGCTTATGCCGACAGTTGCGTAGGCGACTTCATCAAACAATACCAGGAACTCCCACAGTGGAAAAATACAGTATTTGTACTCGTTCCCGATCATCAAGGAGCCTATCCATATCCGATCGAGAATCCACTGGACGGACAAACAATCCCTCTTATTTTAATTGGAGGCGCGATAAAGGAACCGCGTGTGATAGATACTTATGCCTCGCAGATTGACATTGCCGCCACCCTGCTTTCACAACTGGGACTGCCACACGATGAATTTACTTTCAGCAAGGATATCCTGAATCCGTCATCTCCTCATTTCGGATATTTCACCCGCCCGAACTACTTCGGTATGGTGACTCCCGAAAATCAATTGGTATATAATTTGGATGCCAACACCGTACAACTTGACGAAGGAACGGAGAAAGGAGCAAATTTGGAAAAGGGAAAAGCTTTCTTGCAAAAGCTCTATGACGACCTGGCCAAACGTTAGAATAACAGAAATACAGATTATTTATTAAGCGGTATAGAACAATATCTTTTTCTTTATTGTATATTTGCAACGTTCAAAAATATAACAATAAAGACTGATGATAAATACCGAAATTATCAATTTCCTTTCGGAAGTGGACACCAATGTCTTCCTGTTCTTCAACGGCATACATTCCCCCTTTTGGGACTATTTTATGAGTGCTTTCACGGGGAAAATTATATGGGTACCGATGTACGCTACCATATTATACATATTGCTAATCAATTTCCATTGGAAGGTAGTCCTGTGCTATGTGGCTGCGATCGCGCTTACCATAACCTTTGCCGACCAGATGTGCAGCAGTATCATCCGTCCGGTCGTGGCACGTCTGCGTCCTGCCAATCTGGAAAATCCGATTGTAGACCTGGTGCATATCGTAAACGGCTATCGCGGAGGAAGTTACGGTTTTCCTTCCTGTCATGCCGCCAACTCTTTCGGCCTTGCTATGTATGTAGTATTCCTGTTCCGTAAACGCTGGTTAAGTGTTTTCATCATAACCTGGGCAGTTCTCAATTGTTACACGCGCATATACTTGGGCGTACATTACCCCGGAGACTTAATTGTAGGAGGCATCATCGGAGGGTTCGGCGGCTGGCTGTTCTGTACGATTGCCCATAAAATAGCTTCTTACCTGCAAGAGCCTTCCCGTGTAAGAAGAAATACTATCAGACAAACATCGGTCACTATGTATGTAGGCTTCCTGACAGTACTCGGCATTATTATTTACTCTACAATCAAAAGCTGGTAGAAACAAGAAGCAATCCGAAATATATAAAGAAAAGAAAAGCCTGACAACCGGGAAAAGTTGTCAGGCTTTCTTATATGAAGGGGTTACCCGATAAAGGGATATTACCCGCCTGATACAATTATTCTTTTTATCAAGCCTTTCTAATGTAATCTACAATCCATTGTCCCACTTCTTTGGTTCCGTATTTGGCACCACCGGCAACTTGGATTTCAGGTGTACGTACATTCTCGTCCAGAGAAGCGTCTACTGCTTTACGAATCAACGCTCCTTCTTCTTTAAGGTCGAAATACTCGAACAACATAGCTACGGAAAGAATCTGTGCCAACGGATTAGCAATATTCAGCCCTTTAGCCTGCGGCCATGAACCGTGAATCGGTTCGAACACCGGAGTACTTTCCCCTGTAGAGGCCGACGGAAGTAATCCCATAGAACCACTGATTACAGAACCTTCATCGGTCAGAATATCACCGAATGTATTTTCCGTTACCATTACGTCAAAGAAAGCCGGCTCCTGAATCATCTTCATCGCAGCATTATCCACAAACATATAATCAGTCGTCACTTCCGGATACTGAGGGGCCATTTCCTGTGCAATCTGACGCCACAGGCGGGAAGAAGCAAGGACATTCGCCTTATCTACCACGGTCAAGTGTTTTCTGCGCTTCATTGCATATTCGAAAGCTACTTTCAGGATACGTTCAATTTCCGGACGGGTATAATAGTTAGTGTCATAGGCCTTGTCGTTATCCTGATATTTCTCGCCGAAGTACATACCTCCGGTCAGTTCGCGGATACAGATGAAATCTGCATTTTCTACCAGTTCCGCACGCAACGGTGATTTGTGAATCAAGCATTTGAATGTCTGTACGGGACGGATGTTAGCGAAAAGTCCCAACTTCTTACGCATTGCCAGTAATCCCTGTTCCGGACGGACTTTGGCAGTAGGATCATTGTCAAACTTCGGGTCGCCGACAGCAGAGAACAAGACTGCATCCGCGTTCTTACAAGCCTGATATGTTTCTTCCGGAAACGGATCTCCTACCTCGTCAATGGCATTCGCGCCACAGATTGCATATTCGTAACTTACTTTGTGACCAAACTTCTCGCAAACGGCACTCATCACCTCTACACCTTGCACAGAGATCTCCGGTCCGATACCGTCGCCTGCTAATACAGCAATTTTAAAATCCATAATCGTTAATTCTTCTATTTATATATACTTATAAAACATTCTTCGGACAAGCTGATTCTCACCTACTCTTTCTCATATTCATCTTCAATGATATTCAGCATTTTCACGGTTGCCTTAATGGCAGCCTCGGTCTGGTCCGCATCCAGTCCGCGCGTACGGAAAGCACAGTCCTCATAACTCCACATGATTACTGTCTGTACAAAAGCGTCCGTGCGTCCGCCCGGAGGAATTGTTACCGTATAATTGGTCAGCATCGGGAATTTACGTCCCAGTGTCACCTTATATATCTTACGCAAAGCACGCACAAATGCATCATACTGACCGTCACCGCTCGAACTTTCCTCGTACTCCTTGCCATTGATTTCTATTTTCAGCGTCGCCATTGGTTTCAAGCCATGAGCCAGATTGACAAAGTAACTTTTCAGTCTGACCTTCTCACCTATCGCACCATGCTTCAACACATCGGAAACGATATACGGCAAATCTTCCTGGGTCACCAATTCTTTCTTATCCCCCAATTCGATGATACGCTCCGTCACCTTACGCATAGAGTCCTCGTCCAGTTCCAGACCGAGGTCCTCCAGATTCTTACGGATGTTCGCCTTGCCGCTGGTCTTTCCTAACGCATACTCCCGCTTTCTTCCGAACCGTTCGGGCAACAGGTCATTGCAATACAGGTTATTCTTATTATCACCGTCAGCATGAACTCCGGCAACCTGCGTAAAGACATTCTCCCCCACAATCGGCTTATTGGCAGGAATGACAATACCCGAATATGATTCTACCACCCGACTGACATCATTCAGGCGACTCTCATCAATATTGGTCACTGCATTGAAGTGGTCTTTCAGAATAGCCTGCACACTTGAAAGAGGAGCATTGCCCGCGCGTTCGCCCAGTCCGTTGATCGTTGTGTGCAATCCTTTGGCACCGCTCAACACGGCAGCCAGCACATTGCTCACCGCCAGATCATAGTCATTGTGGGCATGGAAATCGAAGTGCATATTCGGATAATGCTTCTTCATCTTCCGCATATATTCAATTACCTGCAACGGATTCAGGATACCCAAAGTGTCAGGCAGCATATAACGTTTGATACTGGTATGCTTCAATCCCTCCATGAGTTGAAATACATATTCGGGAGAGTCCTTCATTCCGTTGCTCCAATCCTCCAGATAGACATTGACAGCAATATCCTGTTCATCGGCATAGCGCACCACATTGATGATATCCTCAATATGTTCTTCGGGACTTTTCTTCAATTGCTGCGTACAGTGTTTCAGCGAACCTTTGCAAAGCAGGTTGATGACGCGGCAACCGGTATGCTGTATCCAGTCCACCGAAGTATGGCCGTCTACAAATCCCAGCACTTCCACTTTATGAAGCAGATTGCGGCGGGCTGCCCAGTCGCAGATCATCTTCACGGCTTCAAACTCACCGTCCGACACACGCGCCGAAGCAACCTCTACCCGGTCTACTTTTAAATCCTCCAACAGCAAACGGGCAATCATTAGTTTCTCATGAGGCACAAAAGATACTCCGCTGGTCTGTTCACCGTCACGGAGCGTTGTGTCCATGATCTCTATTTTGACGCCTTGTTTTCCCATTCTTCGATTTTATTTTTATTGCTTAGCAAGAAATCTATATCATCCAGTCCGTTCATCAGACAAAGTTTCTTATAAGCGTTGATTTCAAAATGTTCACTCTTGCCTGTAGCCTTGTTAGTAATGGTCTGTTCGGGAAGATTCACCTCCACTTCCATTTTCGGGTCAGCATAGATAGAGTCGAACAATTCCTGAAGAAATCCTTCTGTAACGACTACCGGAAGCACGAAGTTATTCAACTCGTTATTCTTATGAATATCTGCAAAGAAACTGGAGACTACCACCCGGAAACCATAACCCGCAATAGCCCAAGCAGCATGCTCGCGGCTCGAACCGGAACCGAAGTTCTTCCCTGCCACCAACACCTGTCCCCCATAAGTAGGATTGTTCAGCACAAATTCTTCATTCAGTGAACCGTCGGCATTATAACGCCAGTCACGAAACAGATTATCGCCGAAGAACTTTTCTTCACGAGTCGTTGCTTTCAGGAAACGGGCCGGAATAATCTGGTCAGTATCTACATTTTCTAAAGGGAGAGGTACACAAGTACTTGTTATTATATTAAATTTTGTCTTAGCCATCTTTGTCTACTATTTTAAAATTTGCAATTTCTCGATTGTCAATTACATTAATTCTCTAGGATCGGTAATCACCCCTGTCACCGCTGCGGCAGCAGCTACCAGCGGACTGGCAAGCAAAGTGCGTGCACCGGGTCCCTGACGCCCTTCAAAGTTACGGTTACTGGTAGATACGGAATATTTTCCGGCAGGAATCTTATCATCATTCATCGCCAGACAAGCAGAACATCCCGGTTGGCGGATTGCAAAACCGGCTTCCGTCAATATCTTGTCTATTCCTTCCTTCCGAATCTGCGCATCTACCATCCATGAACCCGGAACCAGCCATGCTATCACGTTTTCCGCTTTCTTACGTCCTTTCACAATAGAGGCAAACGCACGGAAATCTTCGATACGGCCATTTGTACAAGCACCGAGGAACACATAATCAATCTTCTTGCCCAACAAAGATTCGCCCGGTTGAAAGCCCATATAATCCAGTGACTTCTTGAAAGAAACCTGTGCTGTTTCACTCATTCCTTCAGTAGTAGGAATATGCCGGGTGATCCCCATACCCATTCCCGGATTCGTTCCGTAGGTAATCATCGGTTCAATATCAGCTGCATCGAAACGCACTTCTTTGTCAAATACGGCATCATCATCGCTCTTCAACGTCTTCCAATATTCCAAAGCTTTGTCCCACGCCTCCCCTTGCGGAGCACTTTCACGCCCCTTGATATATTCAAAAGTCACTTCGTCCGGAGCCACCATACCACCACGTGCACCCATTTCGATAGAAAGGTTACAGAGAGTAAGGCGTCCTTCCATAGTCAGATTACGGATAGCCGAGCCGGCATATTCTACAAAGTATCCGGTAGCACCGCTTGTAGTCATCTTAGACATCATATAAAGCGCCACATCTTTTGCAGTCACTCCTTTGCCCAGTTCACCGTCCACTGTGATACGCATTGTTTTCGGCCGCGACTGGAGAATACATTGCGATGCCAGCACCATTTCCACCTCACTGGTTCCGATACCGAAAGCGATTGCTCCCATAGCACCGTGAGTAGAAGTGTGTGAATCACCGCACACGATTGTCATTCCCGGCAAAGTCAAGCCACGTTCGGGACCTACTACGTGAATAATACCATTCTTTGGATGCATCATGCCAAAGTGCGTCAATCCGAAATCCTTGGCATTTTTCGTAAGTGTATCGACCTGTGTCTTGGAAACCGGATCTTCAATCGGCTTGTCCTGATCATGTGTCGGTGTATTATGGTCGGGCATACAGAATACCTTTTCCGGACGCAACACTTTGATCCCACGTTCACGCAGTCCTGCAAAAGCCTGGGGACTGGTCACTTCATGGCAATATAACCGATCTATATAAAGCTGTGTCGGGCCGTCTTCCACGGTAGTCACCACATGGGCGTCCCATATCTTATCAAATAATGTATTCATCTGTCTATTTACTATTTTACTAATTACTATTTACAAATTTAGTCAATCCCTGTAATGCTGAGATATGACCTCAGTCTCTATCTTATGATTTGAACTTGTTGATACAGTCAATATAGGCTTCTACCGAAGCGGCGATAATATCCGTATTAGCTCCGAAACCATAATATATCTGGTTATCGTATTCCACCTGCATGTGAACTTTACCTACGTCATCACTTCCCTTGCTGATAGCCTGAATAGTAAATTCTTTCAGTGTCATGTGGCGGTCAACAATCTTCTTCAATGCTTTGATAGCAGCGTCCACCGGACCATTACCACTGGCACAAGCTTCAAACTTCTCACCGGAGATATTCAATCCGAGACTGGCTACCGAACGTACACCGACACCACTTGTCACCTGCAAATAATCCAACTTGATGCGATGATTCACACTGCGGTCGGCACCTGCCAATACCAGTATATCATCGTCGTTGATATCTTTCTTCTTATCAGCCAGTTTCAGGAATTCTTCGTAAACCTTATCCAGCTTATCCTGTTCCAAATTAACACCCAAGATATTCAGGCGGTTCTTCAATGCAGCACGTCCGCTACGGGCAGTCAATACGATAGAGTTATCATCGATACCCACATCGTGCGGATCAATAATCTCATAGGTCTGTACATTCTTCAAGACACCGTCCTGATGGATACCGGAAGAGTGTGCAAAAGCATTCCGTCCGACAATCGCCTTATTCGGCTGTACCGGCATATTCATCAAACTGGATACCATGCGGCTTGTCGGATAAATCTTCTGGGTATTGATATTTGTCTGGATATCGATTTCGTGATGACTCTTGATAATCATAGCGATTTCTTCGAGTGCAGTGTTACCGGCACGTTCACCGATACCGTTAATTGTAACTTCCACCTGACGGGCGCCGTTCAAGACACCTGCTATAGTGTTTGCAGTTGCCATACCCAAATCGTTGTGGCAATGAGTAGAGATAATTGCATTATCAATACCGTCTACATGGTCAATCAGGTATTTAATCTTGGCACCATATTCAGAAGGCAAACAGTAACCGGTCGTATCCGGAATGTTCACCACCGTAGCACCGGCTTTAATAACAGCTTCTACCACACGTGCCAGATATTCATTATCCGTACGGCCTGCATCTTCTGCATAAAATTCCACATCATCCACAAAACGACGCGCATATTTTACAGCAGCTACCGCACGTTCGATAATTTCTTCACGGTTCGAATTGAATTTGTATTTGATATGCGAATCAGAAGTTCCGATACCTGTATGAATCCGTTTGTGCTTAGCAAACTTCAATGCGTCTACAGCTACATCAATATCCTTTTGAACAGCACGGGTCAAGGCACAAATAGTAGGCCAGGTCACCGCTTTAGAAATCTCAATCACAGAATTAAAATCACCCGGACTTGAAATTGGGAATCCTGCTTCAATCACGTCTACTCCCAGAGCTTCCAATGCCTTCGCAACTTGAATCTTTTCTACTGTATTCAACTGACACCCCGGAACCTGTTCACCATCGCGAAGGGTGGTATCAAAAATAAATAACCTATTGTCCATCTTCTATTTATATTATATAATTATTAGCATTAAAAAAGCCTTTCACACATGGAAGTGAGAAAGGCTTTCGTATATCTTTATTATACACATTTACGCGTAGCACTCACTTCCACTAACCCTTGATAGTAGAATAATAATACCGCATAGTAGAATATGTATAAACATCTGATTCATCTTTTGTCTCTTTTATTAGTTTGACGGTGCAAAGGTATAGATAATTTCTTTACCACCAAATAATACGTTACTTTTTTATCATAAAAAACTTCATTTCATAAGTTAAAGGCAAATTTTATAAATAATGTATCACTTATAGAGGTAAGTTCCATTAAACAGAAAAAGGGAACGTCGTGTCTTATACACTTCGTCCCCTCTTTCGTTATCGTTCTAAGTCAATAGATTACTTCTTATTGCAGCATTCTTTCTTTTCTGCACAGTCTGCTTTCTTGTCGCAAGCAGTAGCGCAAGAATCTTTAGCCTGGCAGCAAGAATCAGCTTCTTCAACAACGGCAGCAGCTTCTACTGTTTCTACAGTTGTTTCTTCGCCTTCAGTAGCAGCATTATTAGTTTTGTTACCTGCACAAGACATTATTGCAAAGGAAAATGTTACTGCAACAGCAGCTAAAAATAGTTTCGTTTTCATACTCTTTAAATTTGCTTTAAACGTTGAATAAAATAATTGTCGGTGACAAATATAGCATAAATTTCCCAGACTACCAAAACAGATGAAGCCCCTCCGGTATTTCTACTGAAGGGGCTTCATAAAAAACGGCGGCTACCTACTCTCCCACTGTTACGCAGTACCATCGGCGTGACGA